>NZ_JBHVHQ010000330.1:0-8580 GCF_042800135.1 Streptomyces sp. NPDC057654
GTCCCTCAGTTTTTCGGTCGAACCCCGCCGGGCCCCACGTTACCGGAGGGGGGACGGCGTCCGGTTCCGGCGGCGGGAGCGGACGCGGGCCTCCCGCTCAGCGAGCCTCTCGCCCAGCGGGCCCGCCGTTCAGTCGAGGTCGATGCGCTCCGTGCCGCCCGTACCGCCCGTGCCGTCCTCGCCCTTCGGGCCGCCGGCGGCTCCCGTGTCGCTCCCGCCGCCCGTGGCGCCCGCGCCGTCCGTGCCCCGGGTCCAGCGCCGCTCCTGGTTCTCGACGGCGGAGCGGTAGGCGGCGAGCAGCTCCGAACCGGCGGCGGCCAGGTGGTCGAAGACGTCGGGGTTGCGCTCGATCACCGGCTCCACGGCGTTCTTCGCCTGCGAGATCAGATGCCGTACGGCCCCCTGGGCGGCCATCCCGGCGAGCGGCAGCTCGATGCCGGACACCTTGTCCGCCACGGCGTCGACCAGCTTGCGCAGCTCCTCCGCGGCGGAGCCGGGGGGCGGCCCGTACTGCCGGCGGCGGCGTTCCTTCTCCGCGGCGAGGTCCTCGGCGCACGCCTTCTCCCAGGCGTCGGGCTCCGCCCTGTCGTCGACGGGGCGCTCGGTGGCATCGCTCATGGCGGACTCCTGCGACGAGGCTGCTGTTCCCCTCGACGTTACCCGAACGGCGCACAGCGGTGGTCCGCGCCGCCGCGCCGCGCCGCGGGTCCCGGCGTGCTCAGAAGCTCTTCGGCCACAGCGCGGGGTCGGGGGTGAATCGCACCCGCAGCACGCCGTCCCGCAGCCCCGCGCCGGAGACGGAGCAGCGGCGCAGCGCGGAGGGCAGGGGCAGGACGCGGCGGAAGGGGCTGACGCTGACGATGAGTTCGTCGCCGCGGCGCACCAGGTCGAGGCCCTCGCGGCGGGCGCCGGGCAGCGGCAGCAGCCAGACGAGCACGCCGTCGTCGGCGAGCCGGTCCTCGACGGTCCACGGGTCGGGGGCGCGGCCTTCCGCTCCGACGGCCTCGGGGAGCAGGGCATCCGGCCCGCCCAGCTCCGCGACGTCGTCCGGCCCCTGGATGTCGCGGCCCAGGTGGGGCAGTTCGCACACGGCCGCCCCGCCCGCCGCGCTCTTGGTGGCCTCCTCGTGGAGGTCCTTGAGCGCGGCCTGCTGGCGGCCGGAGAGGGCGGCGAGGAAGGGGTCCGCGGAGCCGGTCGGCAGCAGCCGGTTGGCGACGACGGCGTCGATGCGGCAGCCCTGGAGGGCGAGGCCGGCGCGGGCGGCGCGCAGGGAGTCGGCGGCGTGCGCGCCGGGTTCGAGGACGAGGCGGACGGTCGTCGCGGCCGACTCGATGACGCCCTGCACGGCGGCGAGCTCGTTCTCCCAGTGCTCCGCGTGCTCGTAGAGCTTCTGGGCGGGCATCGGCACGCCGACGAGCTGGGCGAGCATGGGCCGCAGCGCGCGGGCGGCCTGCCGTTCGGTGGGCAGCAGGCGGCGCAGGTAGCGGCGCAGCTGCTCGGGCAGCGCGAGCAGCCGGACCGTCTCCGCCGCGGGCGGGGCGTCGACGACGATCAGGTCCCAGCCGCCGTCGGCGTGCGCGGAGCGCAGGGCGGCGAGCGTCGCGAGGGCCTCGGCGCCGGGCAGCTCGGTCAGCTCCTCGGCGTCGAAGGGCGCCGCGCCGAGCAGGTCGAAGAGGGAGGAGCCGCGCTCTTGAAGGTTCTGGGCGTGGCCGCGGAAGCGGGCGTCGGCGTCGATGCGGGCGGCCCACAGGCCGGGGGCGGCGGATATCGGCTCGGCGGGCCCGGTCGATTCGGCGGGGAGGGCGGCGCCGAGCACCGTGTCCGGGACGGGGCCGCGGTCGGCGGTGAGCAGCAGCGTCCGGCGGCCCGCGCGGGCGGCGGCGAGCGCCGTGGCGGCGGCGACGGTGGTGCGGCCCGCCCCGCCGGTTCCGGTGACGAGGACCGTACGCACGAGGAGCCTCCGGCGGTGGGGAGCGTGGTTCGAGGGACGGCGTCCACTGCTGGGGGGCTGGGAGGTGCCGTAATGGGGGGTGGTGAGGGGGGTGACTGCCCGGTGGGGTTCGGGTGCGGCGGCGTTACTTCGCGGTCTCGTCGGGGGCGGCGCCGCCCTCGACGCGCTTCTTGAGTCCGGCCAGCGCGCGGTCGATGACGACCTTCTCGGCCTTGCGCTTGATCATCCCGAGCATGGGGATCTTGACGTCGACGGTGAGCTGGTACGTCACCTCGGTGTGCTTGCCGCCCGCGGCCGGGGCCAGGCTGTACGAGCCGTCGAGCTGGCGCAGCATCTGGGACTTGACCAGCGACCAGCTGACCATGTCCCCGGAGTCGCTCCAGGTGTAGGCGAGGGTGTGGTCGTCCTTGATCGCGCCCGCGTCGAGGACGAGCCTGACCTGCGCGGCGCGCCCCTGGTCGTCCTTGGCCAGCACCTCGGCCTCCTTGACCTCCCCGGTCCACTCCGGGTAGCGGTCGAAGTCGGCGATGACCGCCATGACCTCGTTCGGGGCCGCCTCGACCGTGATGCTTGAGCTGGTGTGTTCCGCCATCTCCGTGGCTCCTCCGTACCGGTCCGCCGCCTGGTGTGCCTGCCGGTGAAGGCTACCGCGCGCCGGTCGAACGGCAGACCGCACCTCGACTCAGCGTGACGGCCGGCGCCCCGCGCCCGCCCGGCCGGACCGCCGGCGACCGCCGCGGGCCCGTGCCTCCACCTTAGGAGTGCCCCGATTCACCGGAGGAGTGCGCGATTCACCACTGGAGTGCCCAAGGGGTGCCGGTGGACGCGAAGTGACCGACATTGACGCATTCTGTCGCCCCGATGCGCATCCTGCGGGCGAGCGGCTGGTGGACATGGCCGAAGAGCGAGTACGCCGGGCGGATCTCGCGGACGGCGTCGAGGAGGGCCGAGCTGCCGCGCTCGAAGCGGCGCGCGACAGTGTCGTAGCAGAGCTCCGGAACCTCGGGCGGGATGTGCGAGCAGAGCACGTCGACCTCGCCGAGGGCGGCGATCTTCGCGGCGTACGCGTCCTCGTCGACCTCGTACGGCGTGCGCATCGGCGAGGGCAGGCCGCCGCCGACGAAGCCGAAGACCCGGCCGCCGATCTCGACGCGCTCGCCGTCGAGCACGGTGGTGCCGGGGCCCGCGAATTCCGGCCAGAGTCGGGGGATGTCGACGTTGCCGTAGGTCGCGTAGGTGGGCGTGGGGAGCGCGGCGAACAGCTCCGCGTACTGCTTGCGCACGGCGGTCTCGATGGCGCTCTCGCGGTCGATGCCGTCCCAGAGCCGGCGGCCCAGTTCCCGGGCCTCGTCGAAGCGGCGGGCGGTGCGCAGCTCGACGAGCCGGTCGGCGTTGGCCTCGCCGAAGAGGTCCGGGAAGATGCCGCGGGAGTGGTCGGCGTAGTCGAGGAACAGGATGAGATCACCCAGGCAGACCAGGGCGTCGGCGCCGTCGCCCGCCCTGGCGAGATCCGTGCTGTTGCCGTGCACATCACTGACCACATGGACTCGCATACGGATCACCCTAGGCCGAATGTCGTCGCCTCCGGAAGGTCCCCGACCTGCGGTTACTTCCCGGTCACCGGAAGGAGGGACTAGTCTGCCAGGACCAGTCCCATGGCATGCGGCGCGTCGTGTGACGCAACGAACATCTGGCCGTCACCCCTATCCCATGGCCGTACCGGTGGGTAACGTCCGGGCCGTCCGATCCCCTGCCTGACATGGACCGCAGCCGGCGTGACGCCCCCGACGACGTAGCGGCGCCGGCGCCCGACGAGGAGCAGCAGTCTTGCGCGAGTTCAGCCTTCCGGCCCTGTACGAGGTCCCCGCGGACGGCAACCTGACGGACCTGATCCGCCGCAACGCCGCGCAGCGCCCGGAGGTGACGGTCATCGGCCGCAAGGTCGACGGCCGCTGGCAGGACGTGAGCGCCGCCGCCTTCCTCGCCGAGGTCCGCTCCGCCGCGAAGGGACTGATCGCCTCCGGGGTGCGGCCGGGCGACCGGGTGGGGCTGATGTCCCGCACCCGGTACGAGTGGACGCTGCTGGACTTCGCCGTGTGGAGCGCGGGCGCGGTCACCGTCCCCGTGTACGAGACCAGCTCGCCCGAGCAGATCCAGTGGATCCTCGGCGACTCCGGCGCCGTCGCCTGCCTGGTGGAGTCCCCGGCGCACGAGGCCGCCGTGGAGTCCGTACGGGACCGGCTGCCGGACCTCAAGGACATCTGGCAGATCGAGCGGGACGCCATCGGACGGCTGCGCAGCGCCGGGGAGGATCTGACCGACGCCGTCGTCGACCAGCGCAGCGCCCTCGCGGTCGCCGACTCCCCCGCCACCATCGTCTACACCTCGGGCACCACCGGCCGCCCCAAGGGCTGCGTGCTGACCCACCGCAGCTTCTTCGCGGAGGTCGGCAATGTGGTGGAGCGGCTGAAGCCGCTGTTCACGACGGGCGAGTCGGCGGTCCTGCTGTTCCTGCCGATCGCGCACGTCTTCGGCCGGCTCGTACAGCTGGCTGCGGTGATGGCCCCGATCAAGCTGGGGCACGTCAGCGACATCAAGCACCTCACCGACGAGCTGGCGACGTTCCGGCCGACGCTGGTGCTGGGCGTGCCGCGGGTCTTCGAGAAGGTCTACAACGGGGCACGGGCCAAGGCGCAGGCCGACGGCAAGGGCAAGATCTTCGACCGCGCCGCCGAGACGGCCATCGCCTACAGCCGGGCCCTCGACACCCCGCAGGGCCCCGGGCTGGGGCTGCGCATCCGGCACAAGGTCTTCGACCGGCTGGTCTTCCGCAAGCTGCGGGCCGTACTCGGCGGCCGCGCCACGCACGCCATCTCCGGCGGCGCGCCGCTCGGCGAACGGCTCGGCCACTTCTACCGCGGCATCGGCTTCGCCGTCCTGGAGGGGTACGGGCTCACGGAGTCCTGCGCCGCCAGCGCGTTCAACCCGTGGGACCGGCAGAAGATCGGCACGGTCGGGCAGCCGCTGCCGGGGTCCGTGGTCCGCATCGCCGACGACGGCGAGGTGCTGCTCCACGGCGAGCACCTGTTCACCGGCTACTGGAACAACGAGACGGCTACCGCCGACGCGCTCTCCGACGGCTGGTTCCACACCGGTGACCTGGGCACCGTCGACGAGGACGGCTATCTGTCGATCACCGGCCGGAAGAAGGAGATCATCGTGACCGCGGGCGGCAAGAACGTCGCCCCCGCCGTGATCGAGGACCGTATCCGCGCCCACGCGCTGATCGCCGAATGCATGGTGGTCGGCGACGGGCGCCCCTTCGTCGGCGCGCTGATCACCCTCGACGAGGAATTCCTCCCCCGCTGGCTGACGGACCACGGCCGTCCCGCGAACCTGACCCCGGCCGATCTCACCTCCGACCCCGGACTCCTGGCGGAGGTGCAGAAGGCCGTCGACGACGGCAACGACGCCGTCTCCAAGGCGGAATCCGTACGCAAGTTCCGCGTACTCCCCGCCCAGTTCACCGAGGAATCCGGCCACGTGACGCCGTCGCTGAAACTCAAACGAGGCGTGGTCGCGAAGGATTTCGCCCCCGACATCGAGTCCCTCTACTCCACGTAGAGCCATGTCCTCAGTCGCCGGACGGGCTGAAGAGCCTTGTCCTCAAACGCCGGACGGGCTGAATACGTCGTCCTCAATCGCCGGACGGGCTCGATTGAGCCCATCCGACAACTCCCACAGCCCCAGCCAAATCAAGCCCGTCCGACGCTTGAGAACAAAGCGATGACCGGCACCGCCCCACTCAACGAGCCCGGCACCACCAGCCCGTCCGGCGCTTGAGGACAAAGCGGTGACCGGCACCGCACCACTCAGCCAGCCCGGCACCCCCAGCCCGTCCGGCGTTTGAGGACAAGCTCTTCAGCCCGTCCGGCGTTTGAGGACACAGAGCCTGGCCGGCGATTGAGGGCAGGGGTTCACAGGAGAGAAGCCAGGCGGCCAGCCAATTGGTCCCAGCGCCACCGCTCCTCCACCCAGGCCCGCCCCCTCTTGCCCATCCGGCTCCGAAGATCCGCATCATGCAACAGGGCAATGATGCGGTCGGCCGCACCGGTCGGGGAGCCGCCCCGCACCACGTACCCCGTCTCCCCGTCCAGCACGGCATCCGGCGCCCCGCCGGAGTCCCCGGCCACCACCGGCAGCCCGGTGGCCGAAGCCTCCAGATACACGATGCCGAGCCCCTCGACGTCGAGCCCGCCCCGCCGCGTACGGCACGGCATGGCGAAGACGTCACCGGCGCCGTGATGGGCCGGCAGCGCGGCCCACGGCACGGGACCGGTGAAGCGGACGGAGTCCGCGACCCCGGTGTCGGCGGCGAGTTTGCGCAGTTCACGCCCGTACGGCCCGTCTCCGACGATCAGCAGCACCGCGTCCGGCACCGCGGCCAGGATCCGCGGCATGGCCTGGATCAGCGTGTCCTGCCCCTTGCGCGGTACGAGCCGGGAGACGCAGACGACGACGGGGCGGTCGGTGAGCCCGAGCCGGGCCCGTACCTCGTCGCCTCCGGAGCCGGGGTGGAAGGTCTTCTCGTCGACGCCGGGCGGCAGTTGGACCATGCGGGCGGCAGCGGCGGCGGACAGCGCGGGGGCGATCCGCGAGCGCGTGTACTCGCCCAGATAGGTGATCGTGTCCGTGCCCTCGCCG
This sequence comes from Streptomyces sp. NPDC057654, assembly GCF_042800135.1. Classification (NCBI taxonomy): domain Bacteria; kingdom Bacillati; phylum Actinomycetota; class Actinomycetes; order Kitasatosporales; family Streptomycetaceae; genus Streptomyces; species Streptomyces sp. NPDC057654. Next base: position 6,656 of record NZ_JBHVHQ010000330.1, read on the forward strand.
ATGCGCCGCAGCAGTTGCCGGGACGCGGGCAGCTGCGCCCAGCCCGCCTCGTGGCCGTGGGTGGTGGCGACGAGCTTCCTGGCCCCGGCGGCGCGGAGCGAGGGCGCCATCAGGCCGAGCGGCGCGGCGGCCCCGAACCACACGGACGTACAGCCGTGCCGGCGCAGCAGTTCGGCTGCCCGCCGCGTCACCCGCGGTGTCGGCAGCAGCATGGTCGTACGGTCCCGCACGACGCGGAACGGCTGCTCGGCGTCGAAGCGCGCGGTGGCCGCGGCGCCTTCCTGGCCGCGCTTCCAGGTCGAGGCGTAGACGACGATCTGCTCGGGGTCGAGCCGGAGCGCCATGTTGTGCAGAAACGCCTGGATGCCGCCGGGGCGCGGCGGAAAGTCGTTGGTGACGATCAAGGTCTTGTCCATCGCCTGTGACAGTACCGGGTGCGATCGGGCGGCAGCCGCGCCGCGCCCCGCCACGTCGCGGCTCCGGACCTCCGCGGACGGCATCATGCCTTTCTGGTCGAATGCGGAGGAATGGGATGAAGCTGAAGATCACGGGCATCGGCGGCGCGTGGCTCGTCACCCGCGCCGTGCTGCTGCTGGGCCTGTGCAAGGTGTGGACGCTGCCCGGCTCGGACGTCACCGTCGACGTCCAGTTCATCTACCAGGGCTGGTACGAGGTCCTGCGGACCGGCACGTTCCCGCTGACCGACGTGACCTGGCAGTACCCGCCGGCCGCCGCACTGGCCGTACTCTCCCCCGGCCTGCTGCCGTTCCTCAACTACGCCCCGGCGTTCTTCGCGCTGTCCTGCCTGACGGACGCGGCGGTCTGCGCGGCCCTCACGCACACCGGGCTGCGCGCGGGCCGCAGCGGCGCGGGTGCCTGGCTGTGGGTGGCCGGGCTGCCGCTGCTCGGCCCGATCGTGTACGCGCGCTACGACCTGATGGTCACGGCGGTCGCCGTGGCCGCGCTGCTCGTCGCCGCGCGCCTGCCGCGCGCCGCGGGCGCGCTCGCCGGCTTCGGCGCGCTGCTGAAGGTCTGGCCGGTGCTGCTGCTCATCGGCGTGCCACGCGGCCCCCGCACCCGCGCGACGTGGGGCGCGGCAGTCCTGACCGCGCTCGGGATCACGCTGCTCGCCGCGGCGGCGATGCCCGGCGCGCTGTCCTTCCTGACCTCCCAGCGCGACCGCGGCACCGAGGTCGAATCGCTCGGGGCCCTCGTCTTCCATGTGGCGCGCCACTTCGGGTGGAGCGGGCAGGTGCGGTACACGTACGGCTCGGTGGAGTTCATCGGCCCGTACGTGCCGCTGGTCAGCCGGATCGCGCTGGCGCTGACCGTGTCCGCCTTCTGCGGGCTGCTGCTGTGGCGGCTGCGGGCGCGGCGGTTCGCGGTGCGCACACCGTTCGACGCGGCCTTCGCGGCGGTGCTGCTGTTCACCACCACGAGCCGGGTCATCAGCCCGCAGTACCTGGTGTGGCTGATCGGCCTCGCCGCCGTCTGCCTGACCGTCCGCACGACCCGGCAGCGGCTGCCCGCCGTGCTGGTGCTGCTCGCGGCGCCGCTCACGCAGCTCGAATTCCCCGTCTGGTTCCGGCATGTCTCGCACAGCGACTGGCAGGGCGTCGTGCCGCTGGCCCTGCGCAACGGGCTGCTGGTGGCCGCGACGCTGATCGCCTGCGTGCGGCTGTGGCGGGAGACGGTCACCGAGCCGCGGGCGGCGGCGACGGCCGGCCGGCCCGAAGAGCGGGTGCCCGCGGCGCTGGTCCCCTGACGCGCCGTCTCAGCCGACCTGGGCCTTCACATACGCGCGCCAGCGTGCGGTGAACTCCTGGGCGTCCAGGCCGAGTACGTCGTGCAGCGCCGCGTCCAGCGCCCCCGCCCGCGGCCGGCCGTCGCCGACCTCGCGGTAGAACGCGACGAGCTTCGCGTCC
>NZ_JBHVHQ010000331.1:0-8571 GCF_042800135.1 Streptomyces sp. NPDC057654
TTTCGCGGCCGCAACTGAAAGCCTATTTCTGCTCTTTTGTCTTGGTTCACGATGGTGTCGGGTCGCGATTTCACGCGACCCCATTTTCGGCAACGGCCTTTCGGGCGCCGTGAATTTCTGAGGGGGCGTTATGAGTACTGCGCTGGAACAGGCTTCGAGCGTGACCGGGCTCGTACGGGAAAACGTGGCGGCCGACGGCCGGCGGACGGCCCTCACCTTTGTGAAGAGCCTCGACGGCGCCCCCGTGGACGATGCCTGGTCGTACGCCGAACTGGACGCCGAGACCCGCAAGGTCGCCGCCTGGCTCCAGGACCACTGCGCCGCGGGCGACCGCGTCCTGCTGCTCTACCCGGAGGGGCTGCACTTCACCGCCGCCTTCCTCGGCTGCCTCTACGCCGGGATGGTCGCCGTCCCCAGCTCCCTGCCGGGCCAGTACATCTACCAGCGCCGCCGCGTCACCTCGATCGCCGACGACGCCGGCGCGTCCGCCATCCTCACCGACACCACCACCCTGCCCTCCGTACGGGAATGGGCCGAGGCCGAGGGCCGCACCGCCATCGCGCTCGCCGCCACCGACACCGCGGACCTCGCCGACCCGGACGCCTGGACCCGGCCCGCGCAGGACCGTGACACCCTCGCCCTGCTCCAGTACACCTCCGGCTCCACCGGCGACCCCAAGGGCGTCATGGTCAGCCACGGCAACCTGCTGCACAACGCCATGTGCCTCACCAAACCGTTCGGCATGACCGACCGCAGCCGGTTCGGCTCCTGGATCCCGCACTACCACGACATGGGCCTGATGGCACTGCTCATCCCGCCGCTCCTGCTCGGCGGCTCCTGCGTGCTGATGAGCCCCACCACCTTCCTCAAACGGCCCCACTGGTGGCTGAAGATGATCGACGTCTACGACCTCGACTGGTCGCCCGCGCCCAACTTCGCCTACGAACTGTGCGCCCGCATGATCACCGACGAGCAGCTCGCCGGGATCGACCTCTCCCGCTGGACGTACGCGCCCAACGGCTCCGAGCCCGTACAGGCCGCCACGCTCACCGCGTTCGCCAAGCGCTTCGCGCCCGCCGGATTCCGCAGCGACGCCTTCGCCCCCTGCTACGGCCTCGCCGAGTCCACCGTCTTCGTCTCCGGCACCGGCCCCCGCGAACCCGTCGTACGGCGCGCCGACGCGGAGGCGCTCACGCACGACGAGTTCCGCGTGGTCGAGGGCGACCACGCCGGACGCGACGTCGTCAGCAACGGCCGCGCCGACGAATACGACGTACGCATCGTCGACCCCCGCACCCTTCAGCCGCGGCCCGAGGGTGGCATCGGCGAGATCTGGCTGCGCGGCCCCAGCGTCGCCCACGGCTACTGGGGCAACGAGGAAGCCACCCGCGAGGTGTTCCGCGCCCGCACCGCCGACGGCCAGGAAGGCTTCCTGCGCACCGGCGACCTCGGCGCCCTCCACCACGACGAGATCCTCACCACCGGACGCCTCAAGGAAGTCCTCATCATCCGCGGCCGCAACCTCTACCCGCAGGACATCGAGTACGAACTGCGCGCCCAGCACAGCGAACTCGTCGGCCTCTTCGGCGCCGCGTTCTCCGTGCCCCACCAGGACCAGGAGACCGGCGCCACGGAGAACCTGCTGGTCATCACCCACGAACTGCGCGGCCGCCACACGGACGCCGACATGGCCCGGCTCGCCAGCGACATCAAACGGACCGTGTCGCGGGAGTTCGGCGCGAGCGCGTCCGGCGTCGTCCTGGTACGGCGCGGCGGCATCCGCCGCACCACCAGCGGCAAGATCCAGCGCACCGCGATGCGGGACCTGCTGCTCACCGGCGGACTCACCATCGTCCACCTGGACGCCGACCCGAAGCTGCGCACCCTGCTCGACGCATGACGGCGGGCGGCGGCCCACCGACGGCGCACAGCCGCCTGACCGGCCGAGCCGCCACCGCCACGGACAGAAGGCACGTTATGGGGGAGTTGGACATGAGCATGCATCACCCGTCCGTCGCGGCTCTCGAAAAAGCGATGGGCGACGCCGACCAGCACGACGGCCCCTTCCGGCCCGGCAGCCTCGCCGAACTCGACGAGCGGGAGGCGTTCCCCGCCGCCGCGATCCGGGCCCTCGACGACTTCGGCCTCGCCCGCCACTACGTGCCCACCCGCTACGGCGGCCTGCTCGACGACCACAGCGAACTCCTGCAACTCCTGCGCGCCGTCGCCCGCCGCGATCTCACCGTCGCCGTTGCCCATGCCAAGACCTTCCTCGGCGGCGCCTGCGCCTGGGTCGCCGGGAACACCGCACAGGCCGCCGCCCTGGGCGCGGACATCCAGCGCGGCGCGGTCGCCGCCTGGGGCCTCACCGAACGCCACCACGGCAGCGACCTCCTCGCCGGGGAACTCTCCGCGACCCGCGCCAAGTCGGGGGCCGGGGCCGGGGCCGAGTCCGGATCCGGCTGGGTCCTCGACGGCGAGAAATGGCTGATCAACAACGCCACCCGCGGCGACCTGATCTCCGTGCTCGCCCGCACCGACCCCGCCGGCGGCCCCCGCGGCTTCAGCCTCTTCCTCGTCGACAAGCGCACACTCCCCGAAGGCAGTTACAGCCACCGCCCCAAGATCCTCACCCACGGCATCCGCGGCGCCGACATCAGCGGCATCGCCTTCCACGCCGCGCCCGTCCCCGACGACGCCCTCATCGGCGACATCGGCGACGGCATCGAGACGGTCCTCAAGGCGCTCCAGCTCACCCGGACCGTCGCCGTCGGACTCTCCCTCGGCGCGGCCGACCACGCCCTGAGCCTGGCCACCGGGTTCGCCGAGGGCCGCAACCTCTACGGGCGGCGCCTGACCGACCTGCCGCGCGTCCGCCGCATCCTCGGCGAGATCTCCGCGACGATCTTCCTCGCCGAGGCCACCGCCCAGGTCTCCGCCCGCAGCCCGCACGCCCTCACCGCCGAGATGAGCGTCGTCTCCGCCGTCACCAAGGCGGCCGTGCCCACCCTCGCCCAGGACGCCATCGACCGGCTCACCGAACTCATGGGCACCCGCGGCTTCCTCAGCCGCACCTATGCCGAGGGCCAGTACGCCAAGCTGGAACGCGACCACCGCATCGTCGCCATCTTCGACGGCAGCACCGCCGTCAACCGCAACGCCCTCATCGACCAGTTCGCCCGGCTGGCCCGCGCATACCGCAGAGGCCGCTGGAACGAGACCGGGCTCGCCGAAGCCGTCGACACCGGCCAGGAACTCACGGCCTTCGACCCCGCCCGGCAGCGGCTCCTCTCCGGCGACGGATGCAGCCTCGTACAGAGCCTCCCCGACGCCGCACAGAAGATCGCCGGCCTCGCCGACCGCGGCCTCCTGCCGCTCCAGGTCTCCCGCATGGCGGACGAGCTGACCACCGTCGCCGACCGGCTGCACGAAGACATGGCCGCGCTCCGCCGCACCCCCCGCGACGTGCCGCCCACCGCCTTCCACCTCGCCGAACGCTACGAACTCGTCTACGCCGGGACCGCCGCACTGCGGCTGTGGCTGCACAACGCCCCCGTCGCCGACGCCGCCGCGGGCCCCCAGCTCTGGCGCAACGGCCTGTGGCTCGCCGCCGCCCTCGCCGCCGCCCTCACCCGGCTCGGCGTCCCCGTCGACGCATCGCACGCCGCCGCCTACGACCGGGTCGCCGACCGGCTCCTCGAAGCGCCCACGGGCACGCTCTCCCTCCTGAGCACCGACAGCACCGACGACCTGGCCTGGAGCACCTCATGACCGGTACACAGACCTCGTCGGACGCCGCCGGGGGCACCGCCGCCCCCGCCCAGATCAGGCTCGACGAGCTCGACAAGCGGCTCGGCGACCCCTGGGACGGCCGCAACCCCCTCGGCTTCACCGCCGTGCTCGACGCCGACGAACGCGCGGAGATGTTCGCCGACGGCGAGCGCGCCCTCGACGACTACGGCCTCAACGCCGAGTTCGTGCCCGTCGAACACGGCGGTCGGCTCACCCGCGTCGACCACCTCGTCGAGATCATGCGGACCGTCTACCGCCGGGATCCCTGCCTCGGCCTCGGCTACGGCTTCAGCTCCTTCATCTCCTCCGTCAACGTCTGGACCGCCGCCGACCCGGCCCAGCAGCGCCAGGTCGCCGACATCCTGCTCCGCGGCGGCAAGATCGCCGCCGCATACCACGAGCTCGCCCACGGCAACGACATGGCGCGCACCGACTTCCAGGCCCTGCCCTCCGGCGCCGGACGGCTGCTCCTCAACGGCCGCAAAGAGGTCGTCACCAACATCCAGCGCTCCGACGCCATGGTGATGTTCGCGCGCACCGACGCCCGCCAGGGCAGCCGCAGCCACTCCCAGATCCTCGTCGAGAAGGACCGCGTCGCCGACGGACGCATGAGCTACCTGCCCCGGTTCGCCAGCGCCGGGATGCGCGGCGTCCAGCTCGGCGGCGTCGAGTTCTGCGACTGCCCCGTCCCCGAGAACCGCGTCCTCGGCAACCTCGGCCAGGGGCTGGAGACGATGCTCAAGTCCTTCCAGATCACCCGGACCACCCTCGTCGGCATGTTCACCGGGGCCCTCGACACCGGACTGCGCACCACCCTGCGGCACGTGCACGACCGCCGGCTGTACGGACGTACCGCCGCCGAACTGCCCCAGGTACGCTCCACCTTGGCCGGCGTCTTCCTCGACCTGCTGATCTCCGAGGTCTTCGCCACCGTCTCCACCAGGGCGCTGCACCTCGTCCCCGCCGAGACCGGGATCTACGCCCAGGCCGTCAAATACCACGTCTCCAAAACCCTCATCGACGCGATGAACCGGCTCTCCGGCGTGCTCGGCGCGCACTTCTACATCCGCGACCCGCACAGCACCAACGCGATCTTCCAGAAGATGCTCCGCGACATCCAGCCCGCGGGCTTCGGCCACATCGCCCGCTCCGTCTGCCAGATGTCCCTCCTCCAGCAGCTCCCGCTGCTCGCCCGGCGCTCCTGGCTGCCCGGCGCCCCCGCACCCGACGACCTCTTCCGGCTCGACGCCGACCTGCCGCCCATGCCCTTCGACCAGCTCGCCGTCAGCGCCGGGGGACGCGAACGGCTCAGCTCCTCGCTCGCCGCCGGGCTCGAAGCGCTCTGTGACGACGACCCGGAACACCGCGAGATCCGCCGCCTCGCCGAAGGATTCGTCACCGAACTCGCCGCGCTCGCCGAGGAATGCGGGCGGCTGCCCGTGACGGAACGGACCGTGGACGCCAGCTCCCACACCTACGACCTGACCGCCCGCTACACCAACGTCCTCGTGGCAGCGGCCTGTTACGAGACCTGGCGGCACAACCAGCACCACCCGGACCCCTTCTGGCGCGACCCCGCCTGGCTCGTCGCCGCCCTCCACCGGCTGTCCGCCCCGGCGGGCGCCGTCCGGGCCCCGCTCCCGGAACACCTGGAACACCACCTGTTCACCGAACTGACCGAGCGTCACGAAGCCGGACAGAGCTTCGGGATCAACAAGACCGGCCTGTCCGCCGACCGCTGACCGCGGTCGACGCGACCGCGACGCACCTCACCTCACGACCCCAGCACACCGCGACACGCACCAGGCGAAGGAGCCGTCATGTCCACTTCCGCTGTCGAGAACCAGGCCGACGGCAGGTCCACCAAAGACCTGCGCGTGTGGCTGACCGAATGCGTCGCCCTGCACGTACAGCTGACGCCCGAGCAGATCAAGCCCGACGTCCCGCTCACCGACTACGGCCTGGACTCCATCTACGCCCTCACCGTCGCCAGCGAGATCGAGGACCACCTCGGCATCGACCTCGACCCCACCGTCATGTGGAACCACCCGACCATCGACGAACTCGTCGGCTTCCTCACCGAGGGAACCGCCTGACCGAGGCCGACGAACCGGCCCGACCGGGGCCCGACGACCCGGCTGACCGAGGCCCGACGGACCGGCCCCCGCGGCCGGCCGCCGACGCCCGGCGCATACGAAGCCAACCGCAGTCCCAAGAGAGCGTGGGTAGGTAGAAGTGACTGATGTGCGGATCGACCGACGTGCCGTCTCGGCCGCGCAACTGGGCGTCTGGGTGGCCCAGGAACTCGCCCCCGGCAGCCCGCTCTACAACTGCGGCGTCCGCTTCGACATCAGCGGCCCCCTCGACCGCGCGGCGCTGCGGCTCGCCGTGCACCGCGCGCTCACCGAGACGGAGGCGCTGCGCGCCCGCTTCACCGCGGACGGCGACGACCTCCGGCAGACCACCACCCCCACGCCCGACGAGCCGCTGCGCACCGTGACCGTGAGCGGCGCCGCCGACCCGGCCGCCGCCGCGGCCGCGTGGATCGACGAAGACATGGCCACCGGCGTCGACCTGCGCTCCGGCGACCCGCTCCACGCCCATGTCCTCTTCGAACTCGCCCCGGACCACCACTGCTTCTACGTCCGCTTCCACCACATCGCGCTCGACGGCTACGGCCAGACCCTCTACCTCGACCGGATCTGCGAGCTCTACACCGAACTGGCCGCCGGCCGCGAACCCGCGCCCGCCCCCTTCCACCCGCTCGCCGACCTCCTCGACGAGGAAGCGGCCTACCGCGACTCCGCGCGCCACGCCCGCGACCGGGACCACTGGCTCGCCGCCTTCGCCGACCGCCCCGACTCCGCGAACCTCGCCGGCCGCACCGCACCCGCATCGCCCGCCGCCCTGCGGCGCACCGTGTCCCTGCCCGCGCACCGCCTCGCCGCCCTGCTCGCCGCGGTCCCCGCGCTCTCCGGCCGCTGGCCGCTGCTCGTCATCGCCGCCACCGCCGCCTACACCCACCGCGTGACCGCCGCGGACGACGTCGTCCTCGGCCTGCCGACGACGGCCCGGATGACCAAGGCGTCCCTGGCCACCCCCGCCATGCTCGCCAACGAACTGCCGCTGCGGCTGTCCGTACGGCCCTCCATGCCCTTCACCGAACTGATCGCCCAGGCCGCGCGCGAGGTCCCGCTGGTCGGCAAGCACCAGCGCTACCGCAGCGAGGACCTGCAACGCGAACTCGGCTACACCGGCGGTTTCACCGGCCCCTCGGTCAACGCCATCACCTTCTCCCGGAAGACCCGCTTCGGCGACCTCCCGACCGCCGCCCACTGGCTCTCCACGGGCGCCGTCAAGGACCTCTCCATCGTCGTCTCCGGGGACACGGCAGGCGGCGACGGCCTCCAGATCGAGTTCCAGGCCAACCCGGCGCTCTACACCGCCGAGCAGATGACCGCGCACCAGGACCGCTTCCTCGCCCTCCTCGAAGCTCTCGCCGACGCACCCGACCAGCCCATCGGGCAGCTTCCGACGGCCACCGACGGCGAGCGCCGCCAGGTGCTGGCGGCCGGAACGGGCGCACCCCGCCGCACCCCGCCCGCCACGGTCCCCCAGCTCTTCGAAGACCAGGTCCGCCGCGCCCCCGACACCACCGCCCTGGTCTTCGGCGACGAGACGCTCACTTACCGCGAGCTCAACGCGCGCGCCAACCGCGTCGCCCGCCACCTCGCCGCACAGGGCATCGGACCCGAGTCCCTCGTAGCCGTCGCCCTGCCGCGCTCCGCCGACCTCGCCACGGCCCTCCTCGGAGTCCTCAAGTCCGGCGCGGCCTACCTGCCCGTCGACGTGACGCACCCCGCCGACCGCATCGCCCACATGCTCACCGACGCCCGCCCCGCGCAGGTGCTCACCTCGCGCGCCGCCGCGGACGCCGTGCCCGCCACGTCCGGCGCCGCCCGTACGGTCCTCGACGAGGACGACACGATACGGGCGCTGGCCGCGTACGACGCCGGGGACCTCGCCCCCGCCGAACGCACCGCGTCCCTCACCCCGCACCACCCCGCGTACGTCATCTACACCTCGGGCTCCACCGGGCTCCCCAAGGGCGTCGTCGGACTCCACGAAGGCGTCGCCAACCGCCTCGCGTGGTTCGGCGAGACCTTCCCCTACCGCGCCGGCGAGCCCGTACTCGCCAAGACCTCCATCAGCTTCATCGACGGCACCACCGAGCTGCTCGGCGCACTCGTCCACGGCGCGCCCGTCATCATGACGAACCCTCAGGAAGCCCGTAACGCAGCCGAGATGGCCGAGCTCGGCGCACGGCACGGCATCGGCCGTATCACCGTCGTCCCCAGCCTCCTCGCCGGACTCCTGGAGAGCGGCAGCGCACGGCAGCTCACCGCGTGCTCCCTGTGGATCAGCAGCGGCGAGGCGCTGCCCGCCGCCTACGCCCGGCAATTCGCCGAGACCCTGCCGCACGCCCGGCTGCTGAACCTCTACGGAGCCTCGGAGATCACCGGCGACAGCCTGTTCGCCGTGTCCGACGGCGGCACGGCCGCGATCGGACGGCCCATCAGCGACACCCGCGTCCTCGTCCTGGACGGCGCCCTCCACCCCGTGCCGCCGGGCGCGGCCGGCGAGCTCTACATCGCCGGCGCGGGCCTGGCCCGCGGCTATCTCGACCGCCCCGGACTCACGGCGGAGCGGTTCGTCGCCGACCCGTACGGACCGGCCGGCGCCCGCATGTACCGCACGGGCGACCTGGCGCGGTGGAAC
>NZ_JBHVHQ010000332.1:0-8565 GCF_042800135.1 Streptomyces sp. NPDC057654
CCGGGGCACGGGGCGGAGCCCCGTAAAAACCGCCGGCGGTCAGCTCACAGGCGGACGCCCACCGTCACCGGCTCATTCACCAGCGTCACCCCGAAAGCCTCCCGCACCCCGTCCCGCACCTCACGCGCCAGCGCCAGCAGGTCCTCCGTCCGCGCCGCCCCCCGGTTCGTCAGCGCCAGAGTGTGCTTGGTGGAGATGCGGGCCGGGCCCGCCCCGTATCCCTTGGCGAAGCCCGCCCGGTCGATGAGCCAGGCGGCGGACGTCTTCACGTGCCCCTCCCCCGCCGGGTAGGCCGGCGCGGCGACGTCCGGCCCGAGGCGCTCGGCGACGCGGGCGAGGAACGCCGCGTGCTCGGCCTCGGTGAGGACGGGGTTGGTGAAGAAGGATCCGGCCGACCACGTGTCGTGGTCGTCGGGGTCGAGGACCATGCCCTTGCCCGCGCGCAGGCCGAGCACGGCCGTACGGGCGGTGGCGGCGGGCACCCGGTCGCCGGGTTCGACGCCCAGCGCCCGCGCCGTCTCGGCGTACTTGATCGGCGCGGACAGCCCGCCCGCGTCCTCCAGCTCGAACCGCACGCGCAGCACCACATGGCGCTCGGGGTCGGCCTTGAAGCGGCTGTGGCGGTAGGCGAAGCCGCACTCGGCGTTGGGTACGGTCACGACCTCGCCGGCCCGCCGGTCGTAGGCGACGACCTCGGTGATCGTGGCGGAGACGTCCTGCCCGTACGCGCCGACGTTCTGGATCGGGGTCGCGCCGGCGGAACCGGGAATGCCCGCCAGGCACTCGATGCCGGCCAGCCCCGCCTCGACGGCGTGGGCGACGGCGTCGGACCAGTTCTCGCCCGCGGCCAGCTCCAGGCGGGTGCCGTCCAGCGTGCGGCCGGTGGTGGCGATGCGCAGGGCGGTGCCCTCGAAGCCCTCGTCGGAGATGACCAGGTTGCTGCCGCCGCCGATGATCAGCAGCGGGGCGCCGACGGCGTCGGCCTCCCGCACGGCGGCGACGACCTCGTCGTCGGTGACGGCGGTGATCAGGCGGGTCGCGGGGCCGCCGAGCCGGAAGGTGGTCAGCGGGGCGAGGGGGGCGTCATGGAGTTCCTGCACGGGCCCAAGAGTACGGGGACGGCGCCGCGGACCCTCGGCGGTGGTCGCCGGGGCCCGCGGTACTACGGATCGTCGGAAAGGGCTCAGGCGGCGACCGGGGACTTGCGTTCCGCCGGGGCCTGGCCGCCCTGCTCGTCCGGCCCCTGGCCCGTACGGCCGCGGGCGGGGATCAGGACGGCGGCCACGGCCGCGAGCGCGACGGCTCCGGCGCCTGCCCAGAGGGCCGGCTCCAGCCCGTCCACGAACCGCTGACCGCTCTCGTAGCCGCCCTGGGCGGAGAAGACCGTGGCGAGCACGGCCACGCCGAGCGCGCCGCCCACCTCGCGCAGCGCGTTGTTGGCCCCGGAGGCGATGCCCTGCTCGCTGGGGCGGACGCTGGACATCGCCAGATTGGCGGCGGGCGCGAAGTACATCCCCATGCCGATGCCGCTGACGATCAGGCCGGGCAGCTGCGCCGCGTACGAGATGTCGGGGCTGAGGACCATCGCGAACAGGGCGAGGCCGAGCGCCTGGAGCGCGAGGCCCACGGCGACGACGGGGCGGCCGCCGATGCGGTCGGAGAGATAGCCGGCGATGGGCGCGACGATCATCGGCATGCCGGTCCACGGGAGCATGCGCAGCCCGGCCTCGGTGGGCGAGTAGCCGAGGACGTTCTGGAGGAACTGGCTGAGCAGGAAGATCGAGCCGAACATCCCCACGAACATCAGCATGCTGGCCGCGTTGATCGCCGAGAAGCCGCGGATGCGGAAGAGGCGCATGGGGAGCATGGGGTGGGCGGCGCGGAGTTCGTACGCGACGAAGGCGACGAGCAGCGCCGCGCCCGCTATCAGCCCGGTGAGGACCGGGCCGCTGGTCCAGCCGTCCGGGTTGGCGCGGACCAGGGCGTAGACGATGCCGAACAGGCCGAAGCTGGCGAGCGCGGTGCCGGGGAGGTCGAGCCGGGCGTCCGCGCGGCGGCTCTCGTTGAGGCGCAGCCGGGCGAGGGGGAGCAGGGCGACGCCGATCGGGACGTTCAGCCAGAAGATCCACTGCCAGGAGATGTGTTCGGTGAGGGTGCCGCCGATGAGCGGGCCGGAGGCGACGGCGAGTCCGTTGACCGCGCCCCAGATGCCGTACGCCATGCCGCGGCGGGCGGCGGGCACGGCGGCGGTGAGCAGGGTCAGCGTGAGCGGCATCATGACGGCGGCGCCGACGCCCTGCACGGCGCGGGCGGCGATCAGGCCGTCGATGCCGGGGGCGAGGGCCGCGGCGGCGGAGGCGGCGGTGAAGAGGGCGGTGCCGGCGATGAAGAGCCGGCGGCGGCCGAAGCGGTCGCCGAGCGCGGCGCCGGACATCAGCAGGACGGCGAAGGTGAGGGTGTAGGCGCTGACGGTCCATTCGAGGTCGGCCAGCTCGCCGCCGAGGTCCTCGCGGATGGAGGGCAGGGCGGTGGTGACGACGAGGTTGTCGAGGGCCGCCATGAAGCCGGCGGCGCTGGTGATGATCAGGGCCCAGACGGTGGTGGAGCGGCTGCTCCGGGTCGGTTCCGGTGGATGGGTCACTTTTCTCCCCCAGTGATTAGTTATGGATCACTAAGTTTTTCGGGCATGAAAAATGGGTGCGGGAAAGCGGGAGCGAGAGAGCCGACACCAAGGGAGAGCCGTCCCCCTGGGGCGTCGCTCAGTCCCTCGGCTTACAAGGCACCGTCTCGTGAATGCCGTCCCACAGACGGTGATCGGGCGGGAAGCCCAGCGACACGAGGACGTTGATGAGCATCCCGTGCGCCAGGAACGACGTGGTCTCCTCCACATTCCCCCCGACGGCCAGCCGGATCGCGTCCCACAGCCTCTGCCAGCCGGCCCGCACCGAGTCGCCGAACTCGCGGTCGCCCGCGGCCTCGGCCGACGCCACCGCGACGTACACCTGCATCTGCATGAGGAGCTTGTCCGGGTCGCTGGCGATGAGCTCCTGGTACGCCGCCCCCATGGCGCTGAGCGCGTCGTCCCCCTCCAGCCCTTCGGCGGCCTTGACGAAGACCTCCAGGTTCTCCTGGATGCAGCGCTCCGCGGCGGCGAGGAAGATGGCCTGCTTGTTCGGGAAGAGACGGAAGAGGTACGGCTGCGAGACGCCCACGCGCTTGGCGATGGCCTCGGTGGACGTTCCCTTGTAGCCGCCGCGCGCGAATTCCGCCATCGCCGCGCGGATGACGCTCTCGCGCCGCTCCTCCGCACTCATCCTGACCATGCGGATAAGTTAGTGCCCAATCACTAACTAGGTCAAGGAGGGCAGCGGGGAGAACGGTAAGGGGCGGCCGCCCATGGCGACCACCCCTTACTCACACCGCACCGCTACCCGTAAGTCTCAGGCGAGCCGTACCACCGCGCGGGACATCCCCAGCACCTTCTGGCCCGCGCTCATCGCGGTCAGGTCGACCCGGACCGTACGGGCCTCGTCGTCGAGCTTGGCCGCGACCTTGGCGCTGACCTCGATGACCGCCCCTTCGTCGTCGTTGGCGACCACGACGGGCTTGGTGAACCGCACGCCGTACTCGACGACCGCCGCCGGGTCGCCGGCCCAGTCGGTGACCACACGGATCGCCTCGGCCATGGTGAACATGCCGTGCGCGATGACGTCCGGCAGCCCGACCTCCTTGGCGAACTTCTCGTTCCAGTGGATCGGGTTGAAGTCGCCGGAGGCGCCGGCGTACCGCACGAGCGTGGCGCGGGTCACCGGGAAGGACCGCGCCGGGAGTTCGGCGCCCACCTCGACGGCGTCGTACGAGACCTTCGCTGTCATCTGTCTCACTCCCCCTCGGCGGCGCGCGCCACCAGCATCGTGTGCGCGGTCACCACGTGCTCGCCGTCCGCGTCGTGCACCTCGCCGCGCACGGACAGGACGTCGTTCCCGGCCAGCGACTTGACCGACTCGATGGTCGAGGTGACGGTGAGCCGGTCCCCCGCCCGTACGGGCCGGGTGTAGGCGAACTTCTGGTCGCCGTGCACCACCCGGCTGTAGTCCAGGCCCAGCTGGGGGTCCTCGATGACCTGCCCGGCGGCCTTGAAGGTGATCGCGAAGACGAAGGTCGGCGGGGCGATCACGTCGGGGTGCCCGAGGGCCCGTGCGGCCTCGGCATCGACGTACGCCGGATTGGCGTCGCCGACCGCCTCGGCGAACTCACGGATCTTCTCCCGGCCGACCTCGTACGGTGCGGTGGGCGGATAGGTCCGTCCGACGAAGGACTGGTCGAGCGCCATCGGCTCGGCACCTCCTGTTGTTTGCGTGCGGATGGGTACAGGTACCACAGGCGCGTACAGGTATCTCGGACAGGTACGGGCGACTCGGGCGGATATCCCGGGCGCATGTCCCGGGCACAGTCTCGGACAGGCAGCCCGGACAGCCGCGACGGGAGCGCACTGCGCATATCAACGCCGCGAGGCCGCCCCCAAAAAATGGGGACGGCCTCGCAGACGAGCCTTTGTTATCGCGTTTCGCGGTGCGCGGTGTGCGCGTTGCAACGCGGGCAGTGCTTCTTCATCTCAAGACGGTCCGGGTTGTTGCGCCGGTTCTTCTTGGTGATGTAGTTCCGCTCCTTGCACTCCACGCAGGCCAGCGTGATCTTCGGGCGGACGTCGGTGGCAGCCACGTGAGTGCTCCTTGACGGATGGAAGGGTTAACGCATAAAAGAGTAGCCGACCGGAGGACCGACCCCACAATCGGCTACTGTGTGTAGCGGTGACCGGACTTGAACCGGTGACACAGCGATTATGAGCCGCTTGCTCTACCGACTGAGCTACACCGCTGTGATGCGAGAGAGACCCTCGCCCGAAGGCGAGGAACTTCACACACCAGAGCCCCAATACGGAATCGAACCGTAGACCTTCTCCTTACCATGGAGACGCTCTGCCGACTGAGCTATTGGGGCGAGCGATGAAGACATTACACGCTCGGCCGCCGATCGTGAAATCCGTATCCGTTCCCCGTCGCCCTCCGCCCCAACCGCCTCTCGAACCACACCGGTACGACTATTCGGCGCTTGCTCGAAGCCGCCCCGGCCGCGCCCTAGGCTCGGACCACGCTGCGTGATCATGCACGCCCCGGCCCTTCGAGGAGCGCGATGCCCGACAGCCAGTCGCAGCCCCCCAAGAACCCCGACGGCGAGGCTGCCGGAGGCGCCGACGCCGCCGCCGGGCCCGCCGCCCCCGACTGGACCGCCCTCGTCCTGTGCGGCGCCCGGCTCGCCGACGGCCGCACCGTGGACGTACGGCTGAGCGGCGGGACCATCGAGGCCGTCGGCACCCCCGGCAGCCTCGTCCCCGGCACCCGCGTCGACCTGCACGGCTATCTGCTGCTGCCCGCCCCCGCCGAGCCGCACGCGCACACCGACACCGCCCTCACCGCCGACGCGGACGCCGCCGGCCCCGTCCCGCACACCCTGGAGGACGTGCAGCGCCGCACCACCGAGGCCGCCCTCCTGCACCTGGGCCACGGGGCCACGGCGCTCCGCAGCCATGTGCGGATCGGCGACGTACAGGGACTGCGCTCGCTGGAGGCCGTGCTGCTGGCCCGCCGGGCGCTGCGCGGGCTCACCGACCTCACCGCCGTCGCCGTCCCCCGGCTGCTGACCGGCGCGGCCGGGGCGGACGGCCTCGCCATGCTGCGGGACGCCGTGAAGATGGGCGCGACCGTGATCGGCGGCTGCCCGGACCTCGACCCCGACCCGACCGGGTACACCGAGGCCGTCCTGGAGATCGCCGCCGAGCACGACTGCGCCGTGGACCTGCATACGGACGGTGACGACCCGGCGCGGCTGGCGCGGCTCGCGGCGATGGCCGGCCGGCTGCGGCCCGGCGTCACCCTCGGCCCGTGCGGCGGCCTCGCCCGGCTCCCGTACGACCAGGCCGTACGGGCGGCCGAGCAGCTGGCGGCGGCGGGCGTCGGCGTGGTCTGCCTGCCGCAGGGCGACTGCTGCGCGCTGGAGCAGCGCGAGGCGCGCGTCTCGCGGTGCGCGCCGGTGCGGCTGCTGCGCGCGGCCGGCGTCGCGGTGGCGGCCGGGAGCGGCGCGCTGCGGGACGCGGCCAACCCGGTGGGGCGCGGCGATCCACTGGAAGCCGCCTATCTGCTGGCGTCGCGCGGCGAGCTGCGGCCGGGTGAGGCGTACGAGGCGGTGAGCACGGCGGCGCGGGCCGCGCTGGGGCTGCCGCGGGTGCGGGTGGAGGCGGGGTTCCCGGCGGAGCTGCTGGCCGTGCGCGGGGAGAGCGTCGCGG
Source organism: Streptomyces sp. NPDC057654 (assembly GCF_042800135.1). Lineage (NCBI taxonomy): Bacteria > Bacillati > Actinomycetota > Actinomycetes > Kitasatosporales > Streptomycetaceae > Streptomyces > Streptomyces sp. NPDC057654. Next base: position 6,344 of record NZ_JBHVHQ010000332.1, read on the forward strand.
GCGTCCTGTCGCTCGCGTACAGCCGGACGGTGGTGCACCGGGGGCGGGTGGTGGCCCGTACGAGCGCGGTGCGGGAGTACTGCGACTCGGCGGCGGTGATCGCCCTGGACCTGCCCCGGCAGTCGGCGCGCGGGGGCGGGGGCGTCGCTCCGTAGGAGGGGCGGCCTGTACGTATGGGACCGGCCGCCCCTCGGGCCAGGTTGTCAGCCCGTGTAGAGGGAGGTGTCGGCTCCGTGGACGCCGCCGTGGCCGGTGGCGCCGCGGGCGCCCGAGGCCAGGGACATGGCCCCGGCGATCATCTCCTCGGGGTCGATCGCGGTGGCGTTCGCGGGGGCGGTGACGTTGTCGGCGCTGTCGTCGAACGTCATCCGCAGCGGCACCTCGCCCTTGATCTTCGCCTTCTCCGCGAGGGGCGCGAGGTCCATGGAGGCGGCGGAGAGCTTGCCCTTCTTCAGGGCGAAGTCGACGGAGACCTTGGCGTCCGGGATCTCCTTGAAGTCCTCTTCCTTGGGCATCTTGGCGGCGCCGCCGGGCGACATCTCGTCGGCGAACGGCCGCAGCTTGTCGAAGACGCTCTTGAGGACCGTACGGAAGGGGGCGGTGGCGACCACGTGGTCGGCGCCGTCGTGCTTGCCGCCGTCCTTGATCGTGACCTCGTGGTTCACGACGCCCTTGAGCTCTTCCAGGATCTTCTTCTGGCTCTGCTCGCTGAGCGTGGGCTTACCGGAGGGCGTCTTGCCGTCCTTGCCGTCCTTGCCGTCCTTGCCGCCGGTGACGCCGCTGCCGCCGTTGGCCTTCGACTGCTTCTCGGCGGCCTTCTTCATCGCCTTGGTGTCGACCTTGACCCACTCGCCGTCGAGGATCTTGTCGGCGAATCCGAGGCCCTTGGGGAGCTTGGCGTCCAGATCCTCCTTGGTGGGGGCCGGCGAACCGGTCATCTTCGCGAACGCCTTCAGGTCGACGCGGTAGTACACCGTGTCGCCGATGAAGCGGCCTTCCACCAGGTCGCCCTCGCCGCCCGAGATCTTCATCGAGGAACCGGTGACATCGCCCTGCTCCGTGTCCGCCAGCGCCTTCTTCGACTGCGCGGAGAAGGTGACCTTCAGCTTCGACATCGCCTTGGCCATGGCCGGCGGCATCGGTTCGTCGCTGCCCTTGGACATCGCGATCAGCTGGTCCGGAGTGGCGTCGAGACCCATCTCGACGGAGAGCGAGTGCTGCTTGCCCATCGCGTCGAAGGCGTTCGACAGCTGCTTCCCGGGGGACAGCTGCTGCTCCGTACCGCAGGCGACGGCGCCGGCGGTCAGGGCCGCGACGCAGCCGACAGCGGTGATGGTCTTGCGTATGGCGGTGATGACGGTCTCCCTCGTATACAGCGCGCGGCCATTTTTCGGCCACGTGTTGATCAACAACGGAGACTCTTGAGTGGCAGACAAGGTTGCACGGCGTACGGTCGGGAATATGCGCATTGTCATCGCTGGTGGACACGGTCAGATCGCACTCCGACTCGAACGGCTGCTCGCCGAGCGCGGCGACGAGGTCGCGGGCATCATCCGCAGGCCCGAGCAGGCGGGCGACCTCCTCGCCGCGGGCGCGGAGCCGGTCGTCTGCGACCTGGAGTCGGCGTCCGTCGAGGACGTCGCCCGGCACCTGGAGGGCGCGGACGCCGCCGTCTTCGCGGCGGGCGCGGGCCCCGGCAGCGGCGCGGACCGCAAGGACACCGTGGACCGCGGCGCGGCCGGCCTCTTCGCCGACGCCGCCGAGCGCGCGGGCGTACGCCGCTTCCTGATCGTCTCCTCCATGGGCGCCTCCGACACCCCGCCGCCCGGCACCGACCCCGTCTTCGCCGCCTACCTCCGCGCCAAGGGCGCCGCCGACGACGACGTACGGGCCCGCTCCGGTCTCGACTGGACCGTCCTGCGACCGGGCCGGCTGACGGACGACGCGGGTACGGGCCTGGTGACGCTCGCCGAGTCCACCGGGCGCTCCGACGTCACCCGCGACGACGTGGCGGCGACACTGGCCGCACTGCTGTACGCACCGACGACGGCGGGCCGCACGCTGGAACTGATCGGGGGCGACACTCCGGTGGAGCGGGCGGTGGAGGCGGTGGCGGAAAAGGGGGCGTAGCCAGTCCCGCACGGCCCGTCAGGACCGCCGGCCGGAGGCCGGAGGCTTGGCGGCACCCGGCGCCGACATACGAAAAGGCCCCTGATCTGCGA
>NZ_JBHVHQ010000333.1:0-8557 GCF_042800135.1 Streptomyces sp. NPDC057654
GTACGGGCGTACGGACGTACGGCTCAGAAGGTCTGAAGGGTCACCAGCGTCACCCGGCGCCCGTCGGCCCGGTCCTTCTCGGAGCCGTCTTCCGCGGGCGCGGCCGCCACCTCGATGCGCACCCGCTGCCCCGGACGCAGCAGCCGCAGCCCGCCCGCGTCGAACGCCGCCGCGTCGAACGGCAGCGGCGTGCCGTCGTCCAGGAGAACACTCCCGGAGCGGGTCTCGAAGTCGTATGTGTACGCGGTGGCCTGCATAGGAGAAAGCTTAGAGCCTGGGTACGACAGCGCGTGCGGCCCCGCCTCGACCGGCAATCAATCGGCTATCAGCAGACCCGCCGCGGCCTCGGTGGTACGGGCCCCCACGCCCAGCGCCAGCGCGGCCCGCAAATCCTGCGGAGTATCCACGTCCTGACGCACCGAATCGACCCCGTCGAGAAGGATCTCGCTCGCCCCGGACGCCCGGTGCCGGGCCCGTGAGAGACCTTCGAAAGCCGGCGACAACATCACTCCGGGAGCGGCCGAGAGCAGTGTCGTGCCGATTCCCGCGGCATCCGCGAGAAATGCCCGCGGAAACGCGGCGGCGGCGTCCAGAACACGGGTCAGCTCTTCGGGCCGAAGCGCCGGAAGATCCGCGTTCAGCGTCACCACACCGGATTCCGGGGACCGTGTCCGTATGGCGTCCGCGCCATGGGCGAGCGCCGCGTTCAGACCGCCGCCCGGCGGCTCCGGGACGATGCGCGCGCCCAGGGCGGCGAGCCGCGGAGCGGCCAGCGGATCGTCCGTGACGACCACCACACCCGCCACCGGCCGCGCGGCCAGCGCCGCCGCCACCGTGTCGAGCGCGAACGCGAGCGCGAGAGCGGGCCGGAGGCCCTCTCCCCTTGTCCCAGCGGCCCCGGAGAGGCGGCTTTTGGCTCGCGCCAGGGATTTCAGCGGCACCACAACGGTCCAGACCACACCCGCTCCGTCTCTTCGCATCGGCCCCATTGTCACCTGCTGCCGCAGTCGCCCGGAGGGCGCGGGGTTACCGTGTTCTCGACAGACCGGGTACCTGGGGCCACACTTGTCCGGCCCACGGGATCGCAGCAGACCCGCTCCATCCCAGGTCCAAAGAGAAGGGTGTCCGAGTGTCCCGCCACAGAATCGGCTTCTGGTATCGCCTTACGGCGGTGTTGGCGAAACCGCCGCTCGTGGTTCTGTTCAAGCGGGACTGGCGCGGAATGGAGCACATTCCCGCGGACGGCGGCTTTATCACCGCCGTCAACCACAACTCGTATCTGGACCCGCTGTCCTATGCGCACTTCCAGTACAACACCGGCCGCGTGCCGCGCTTCCTCGCCAAGTCGGGGCTCTTCAAGACGACCTTCGTGGGCACGCTGCTGCGCGGCACGGGCCAGATTCCCGTCTACCGCCAGTCGACCGACGCCGCCGTCGCCTTCCGCGCCGCCGTCGCGGCCATCGAGAGCGGCGAATGCGTGGCCTTCTACCCCGAGGGCACGCTGACCCGCGACCCGAAGCTGTGGCCCATGCAGGGCAAGACCGGAGCCGCCCGCGTCGCGCTGCTGACCAAGGCGCCGGTCATCCCCGTGGCGCAATGGGGCGCCCACGAGGCCATGCCGCCGTACGCCAAGGAGAAGAAGCTCCGGCTCTTCCCCCGCAAGACGCTCAAGGTGCTGGCCGGCCCGCCCGTCGACCTCTCCGCGTACTACGGGCAGGAGCCGACCGCCGAGGTGCTGCGCCAGGCCACCGACACCATCATGGCCGCCATCACCGAACTCCTCGCCGAGCTCCGCCGGGAGCCCGCGCCCGCCCAGCCGTACGACCACAAGCAGGCGCGCGCCGAAGCCCGCCGCAAGGCCCAGCATGGCAAGGAGAACGACGAGTGACGCGCTGCGCCGTATACGGCACCGGATCCTGGGGCACCGCCTTCGCGATGGTGCTCGCCGACGCGGGCTGCGAGGTGACGATGTGGGCCCGCCGCGCCGACGTCGTCGAAGCGGTCAACACCGGCCGCACCAACCCCGACTACCTCCCCGGCGTCCGACTCCCCGACGCCGTACGGGCCACCACCGACCCCGCCGTCGCCGCCCGCGACGCGGAGTTCGCCGTCCTCACCGTGCCCTCCCAGACGCTGCGCGAGAACCTCTCCCAGTGGTCCCCGCTGCTGCCCTCCGACACCGTCCTCGTCTCCCTGATGAAGGGCGTGGAACTGGGCACCGCCAAGCGGATGAGCGAGGTCATCGCGGAGGTCGGCAACGCCGCCCCGGAGCGGGTCGCGGTCATCACCGGCCCCAACCTCGCCAAGGAGATCGCCGCCCGGCAGCCCGCCGCCGCCGTCGTCGCCTGCCCCGACGAGTCGGTCGCCCAGCGGCTCCAGGCCGCCTGCCACACCCCGTACTTCCGCCCGTACACCAACACCGACGTCGTCGGCTGCGAACTCGGCGGCGCCGTCAAGAACGTCATCGCCCTCGCCGTGGGCATCGCCGACGGCATGGGCCTCGGCGACAACGCCAAGGCGTCCCTCATCACCCGCGGACTCGCCGAAACCACCCGGCTGGGGCTGGCGATGGGCGCCGACGCGCACACCTTCGCCGGCCTCGCGGGCATGGGCGACCTCGTCGCCACCTGCTCCTCGCCGCTCTCCCGCAACCACACCTTCGGCACCAACCTCGGCCGCGGCATGACGCTGGAGGAGACCATCGCGGTCACCAAGCAGACCGCCGAGGGCGTCAAGTCCTGCGAGTCCGTGCTCGATCTGGCGCGCCGCCACGACATCGACATGCCCATCACCGAAACGGTCGTCGGCATCGTCCACGAGGGCACGCCGCCGCTCGTCGCGCTCAAGGAGCTGATGTCCCGCTCCGCCAAGGCCGAGCGACACTGACGACCGGTCTGTCAACAGGTACTCTCGACCCGATATGAGCAGCGACAACCCTCCCCAGAGCCCTGACCAGAGCCGGAAGCCGCGTGTCGCCGTCGTCTTCGGCGGCCGCAGCTCCGAGCACGCGATCTCCGTCGTCACCGCCGGAGCCGTGCTGCGCGCCATCGACCGCGCCAAGTACGACGTCCTGCCGATCGGCATCGCCACGGACGGCCGTTGGGCGCTGACCGCCGACGACCCCGAGCGGATGGCGATCACCGGCCGCGAGCTGCCGTCCGTCGCGCAGCTCGCCGAGTCCCCCGACGGCGCCGTGGTGCTGTCCGCCGACCCCACCTCGCGGGAAATCGTCTACACCGAACCGGGCGCCGTGCCCAAGGCGCTGGGCGACGTCGACGTCGTCTTCCCCGTCCTGCACGGCCCGTACGGCGAGGACGGCACCCTCCAGGGGCTGCTGGAGCTCGCAGGCGTGCCCTACGTCGGCTCCGGCGTCCTCTCCTCCGCCGTCGGACAGGACAAGGAGTACATGAAGCGCGTCTTCACCTCCTTCGGACTGGCCGTCGGTCCGTACGAGGTGATCCGGCCGCGCGAGTGGGAGAACGACCGCGACGCCGCCCGCCGGAAGATCGCGGACTTCGCCGGCGACCACGGCTGGCCGCTGTTCATCAAGCCCGCCCGGGGCGGTTCCTCCATGGGCATCACCAAGGTCGAGAGCTTCGACGGTCTCGACGAGGCCATCGAGGAGGCCCGCCGCCACGACCCGAAGATCATCGTGGAGGCGCTGCTGCGGGGCCGCGAGATCGAGTGCGGGGTGCTGGAGTTCGAGGACGGGCCGCGCGCGAGCGTCCCCGCCGAGATCCCGCCGGTCTCCAGCCACGACTTCTACGACTTCGAGGCCAAGTACATCGACTCCGCCCCCGGCCTGGTGCCCGCGCCGCTCACCGCCGAGCAGACCGAGCGGGTCCGGGAACTGGCCGTACGGGCCTTCGACGCGGCGTCCTGCGAGGGCCTGGTGCGCGCCGACTTCTTCCTCTGCGAGGACGGCGAGTTCGTCATCAACGAGATCAACACGCTGCCCGGCTTCACGCCCATCTCGATGTACCCGCGGATGTGGCAGGAGAGCGGCGTCGGCTACCCGGAACTGGTCGACCTGCTCGTACAGGCCGCGCTGCGCCGCACCACGGGGCTGCGCTGACCCACGGACCGTGCCGCGGGGAGGGCGCCCGTCCCGGCGGCGCTCAGACGCCGGTCGGCACGGTCCGCCGCACGGCGTCGGCGAAGTCGGTGAGCGCGCTCACGTCACCGGCTTCGCCCGTGTACTTTCCCGGGATGACGACCTCGACGGACGCCTTGCGCAGCGTCGTGGTGGCGCGGACGCCGCCGCCCGGCAGCCGTTGGGGCAGCCACGAGACGCCGTTGAGCTCCATGGCGTCCGCGCTGGGGTTGTAGTGTTCGTCACCGGGCGTCAGGATCTTCGGCCGCGGTCCCCCGCAGCGCAGTTCGATGGCCGGATCACCCCAGGCCGCGGTGTAGTCCGAGGCAGGCGCCGTCGTCCGCCGCTTCATTCCGTTCACGGCACCGGGGAGCTTCGCGTGCAACGCCCGGCAGTACCCGGCCTCCGCCGCCGACGGCGAGGGGGCGCTCACCTTCGCGGCGCCGTCCGAGGACGAGCAGCCGGCGACGGTCAGCAACGCGGCGACGAAGGGCAGCCAGACGCGCGGGCGGATGGAGAATCTCACCGGCCGAGCATACGGGGGAACTAGATATGGACCACCGGGCAGGTCAGTGTGCGGGTGATGCCGTCCACTTGCTGGATTCTGGCGACCACCATGCGGCCGAGTTCATCCACGGTCTCGGCCTGGGCGCGGACGATCACGTCATACGGACCGGTCACGTCCTCGGCCTGTATCACGCCTGCGATCTTCGCGATGACTTCGGCCACGGTCGACGCTTTGCCGACCTCGGTCTGGATCAGGATGTACGCCTGTACCACGGAACCTCCTGGGCGGCGACGAGGATCATGTGGGGGAAAGAGACGCCACGGTACCGCGTCGCCGCACGGCGCGGGGAGACCCGCGCGGCCTGCGCGGCGCGGCGATCAGCGGAGCACGAGTGCGAAGGGGCAACAGGATGAAGGGCACCGTGGGCGAGTTGGGGGAATTCGGGCTCATCAGAGAGCTCACTTCCCGGCTCACCACCACCCCGGCGGTACGGCTCGGGCCGGGGGACGACGCGGCGGTGGTGGCGGCCCCCGACCGGCGCGTAGTGGCCAGCACGGACCTGCTGCTGGAAGGACGGCACTTCCGCCGCGACTGGTCCACCGCGTACGACGTAGGCCGTAAGGCCGCCGCGCAGAACCTCGCGGACATCGCCGCGATGGGCGCGGTGCCCACCGCCGTGCTGCTCGGCCTCGTCGTCCCCGCCGAACTCTCCGCCACCTGGCCGACCGAGCTGATGGACGGCATCCGCGACGAGTGCCAGGTCGCCGGCGCGGCCGTGGTCGGCGGCGACGTGGTGCGCGGCGAGACGATCACGGTGGCCATCACCGCCCTGGGCGACCTGCGCAACCACGAACCCGTCACCCGCTCCGGCGCCCAGCCCGGCGACGTGGTCGCCGTCACCGGCTGGCTCGGCTGGTCCGCCGCCGGGCACGCGGTGCTCTCCCGCGGCTTCCGCTCCCCGCGCGCCTTCGTCGAGGCGCACCGCAGGCCCGAACCGCCGTACCACGCGGGCCCCGCGGCCGCCGGGCTCGGCGCCACCGCCATGACCGACATCAGCGACGGCCTCATCGCCGACCTCGGCCACATCGCCGACTCCAGCAAGGTCCGCATCGACCTGCACACGGCCGCGATCGACGTGCCCAGCCAGATGCACGACATCGGGCAGGCCGTCGGCGTCGACCCGCTGCACTGGGTGCTCGGCGGGGGAGAGGACCACGCGATCGTGGCGACCTTCCCGCCGGACGTGAAACTGCCCGCGCGCTGGCAGGTGATCGGCGACGTACTCCACCCGTCCGCGCTGCCGCAGGTGACCGTGGACGGCGCGCCCTGGGACAAGGCCGGCGGCTGGGACCACTTCGGGGACCTGGAGACGGACGAGTAGCGGCAGCGGGCCGGTCGGTCCGTGGCGGTAGATTCGCTTGCATGGCAAGCGAAATGGCCGGCGAGATGGCCGGCGAGTTGGTCGGCGAGATATTCACCCCGCCGCGTGTGCTCACCGTCGCCGGATCGGACTCCGGCGGCGGTGCGGGCATCCAGGCCGACCTCAAGACGATGCTCGCGCTCGGCGTGCACGGCATGAGCGTTCTCACCGCCGTCACGGCGCAGAACTCACGCGGCGTGCACGGCGCGTGGCCGCTGCCCGCGGACGTCGTACGGGCGCAGTTCCGCAGCGTCGTCGACGACATCGGGGTGCAGGCCGTCAAGACCGGCATGCTCGCCTCGGCGGAGCTCGTCGAGACCGTCGCCGCGCTGCTCACGGACGTCGGCGCCCCCGTGGTCGTCGACCCGGTGGGCGTCTCCAAGCACGGCGACGCGCTGCTCGCCGCCACCGCGCTCGACGCGGTCCGCACGAAGCTGCTGCCGACGGCCACCGTCGCCACCCCCAACCTGGACGAGGTGGCGCAGCTCACGGGCGTACGGGTGGCCGTCGAGGACGATCTGCGGCGGGCGGCGGACGCGGTGCTCGGCTACGGGCCCGCCTGGGCGCTCATCAAGGGCGGGCATCTCGACGGCGACGCCGTGGACCTGCTCACGGACGGCTCCGAGGAGCACTGGCTGCGGTCCGCGCGGCTCGACAACCGGCACACCCACGGCACCGGCTGCACGCTCGCCTCCGCCATCGCCTCGGAGCTGGCCAAGGGGCGTACGGTCCCGGCGGCGGTGGCCGAGGCGAAGGAGTACGTCACGGGGGCGATAGCGGCGGGCTTCCCGCTGGGCGGCGGGATCGGCCCGGTGGATCACGGGTGGCGCACCCGCTGAGACCGCCGGATCAGGGCACGCGCGTGAGGCCGCCGAACGCGGGATTACGCGTGCGACTGCCGGAGGCGGGCATGCGAAAGGCCGGTCCGTACGGGACGGACCGGCCTTTCAGGCAACCGGAGGGGGCTGCGCCACGACGTAACCGTCGGTGCGAGACCGGCTCACCCCCGCTGGTGCGGGGAGGACCGCTCGCTAGCGCGAGACCTTGCCGGCCTTGATGCACGAGGTGCAGACGTTGAGCCGCTTCGGCGTGCTCCCGACCACTGCACGCACCCGCTGGATGTTGGGGTTCCAACGGCGGGGGGTACGGCGGTGCGAGTGCGAAATAGCGTTGCCGAAGCCCGGCCCCTTGCCGCAGACGTCGCAGTTGGCAGCCACGGGTCACTCCAAAGACTTCAGATGCACTTACGGTGAATTCCCGGCACTCCGGGATCGCGAGAATATCGACGACCGGCGGTGCCAGGGGGAATGTCCTGATTCTCATCAGGCAACCGGAGCAGCATACAACGACCGCTCCCGTACAACGAAACTACCATGGCGGCCCCGGCCCCCGCCCCGGGCGGCCCGTCGTCCCGGCACTACTGTGCCGACCTGTGCCCGTGGCCCGCGGGCGGTGCGCACCCGGCTGACCGGGGCGTATCGGACCCGGCACGGCGAGCCCGGTGGGATCTGGCCGGTGGATCCGGCCGGTGGAGCGAGGAGGAGGACGCAGGTGCCGCACACGCTGGACGCCGCCGCGGTACGCACCTGGTGCGCTCTGGCGCTGGACGAGCTCGGCCGGGCCCGCGAGGAGATCGACGCGATCAACGTCTATCCGGTCGCCGACGGGGACACCGGCACCAATCTGTACCTCACCGTCGAATCCGCCGCCCGCGCCGTCGACGCCGCCTTCGACGGGCACGCCGCCACCGAGGCCGTGCCCACCCTGGCCGACGCCGTACGGGCCATGGCGCACGGCGCGCTCATCGGGGCGCGCGGCAACTCCGGCACGATCCTGGCGCAGCTGCTGCGGGGGATGGCGCAGGTGCTGGCGGAGGATGGTCCTGCCAGCGGCCTTCAGGGGGGCGTGCGGACCGCGGGCACGCGTGACGGGGGCGACGTGCTCCGGCGCGCGCTCCGGCAGGCCGCAGACTCCGCGTACACCGCCGTCGCGCACCCCGTCGAGGGCACCGTGCTCACCGTCGCCGCGGCCGCCGCCGACGCCGCCGGGAAGGCCGCGGGGAGCGGCGCGGACGTGGCGCGGGCGGCCTGCCTGGGGGCCCGCGCCGCCCTCGACGCGACCCCGGACCAGCTCGCCGACCTCCGCCGCGCGGGCGTCGTGGACGCGGGCGGGCGCGGGCTGGTCGCGGTCCTGGAGGCGCTCGTACGGACCCTCGCGGGGAGCGGTCCCGAGGCCCGTACGCCCGCGGCGGGCATACCGGCGGCCGGGGGAGCGCGGGCGGTCTGCGACTGCCCCGGGGGCGGCCCGCACGCGGCCGAGGACGGGCCCGCCTTCGAGGTGATCTATCTCCTGGACGCGGACGACGACGCCGTCACGGCGCTGCGGGCCCGGCTCGACGCCCTGGGCGACTCCCTGGTCGTCGTCGGCGGCGACGGGCTGTGGAACGTCCACGTCCACGTGGACGACGCGGGCGCGGCCGTCGAGGCGGGCATCCAGGCGGGACGGCCGCACCGCGTCCGCATCACGCACTTCGGGG
>NZ_JBHVHQ010000334.1:0-8548 GCF_042800135.1 Streptomyces sp. NPDC057654
GCTACAGCACCGCCGAGCTCCAGGCCGCTCAGCCGCTGCTCGAAGACCGCATCTGACGACCCCGCCGACGCCCGACAACCGCAAGAAGCGCTCCACCGCATCTCGACTCAAGGAGTTCCCATGCGCCGTTGGACCTGGAAGCTCACCATCACCACAAACCGCGAGGAAGTCGACTTCGTCGGCGAGAGCCTCGCCGACGAGTCCGCTACCGGAAAAAGCATCCTGCCCGGCATCCTCCGCGACGTGGCCTCGAACAACCCCCACCTGAAGAACGGGCGCGTCACCTCCTTCGAGGCCAAGCGCGACTGATCTCCGCACAAGACCACTCATCGGGGCGCTCCCCTTGCCTGGCAGCACCAGGAGCGCCCCACCCCACCCGCACCCCGAAGGAGAGAACACCGATGGGACGCATCTTCGATGCCCTCGACAGCGCCGTCGCCGCGACGGTCGGCAACGCCGCCGCCCAGCGCGAGGCCAACAAGTGGGCCCGCAACGTACGCGTCGGCGACACCTGGTACTCCGTCGAGACCCACAAGCAGCCCGAGGGCGAGGTGCAGCTGGTCCACGCGCACCACTTCACCAAGAAGGACAAGTTCACCGGCCAGGCGATGTGCGGCCATGAGGTCGCGGCCAGCGTTTATCTGGCTCACTCCCCCATGCACAAGAAGCCGCCGTACGGGCTGCCGACCATCGAGGAGTACGTCGCCGACGGGTCGTGGAATCTGCCCGGCGCCGCCGACGAGGTAGCGAACTCGCTGCGAGTCGAGCTGAAGAAGCTCTTGCGCACCAGCAACCGCTGACCGAACCACACATAAGAGAACGGGGCGCTCCCCCTTGCCTGGCAGCACCGGGAGCGCCCCTCCCCAACCCGCACGCACTCACGTGCGCACAGGAGGTATTCCGAGATGACCACGGCTACTGCCCCGGCCGCAAGCAGAGCACAAGCCGAACACCCACTCGCCGCCGGGCACATGCTCGTCGCCGAGATCGAGCGCTACCTCGCGGCCCGCACCCGCGCCACCGCCCACCCGCTGGTCACCAAGACCACCGAGGAACTCGTCGCGGAGGCCCTCGGGCACACTGCCGAGCACGTCGTGTCGCCAGCGCCAACACCCATCTTGAGCGGTCCCAAGGCGTTGCTGCGCTTCCTGCCCGACTGGGCTCTGTCGATGCCGCCTTTCCGTCAATTCCATGGCGGTGGACGACAGATCAGCACCGCCGAGCACCTCGAACTGACCGCTCTGGTCATCGAGCGCTACGGATGGGCGCACGGGCTGCTGCGTACGAGCAGCGGCCGCCGCTGCATTCTCGGCGCGCAGATCGTTCTGGTCCGCCTCGGCTACGGCGACGGCCGCACCGCCCGCGCCGCCGGCCTCCACCTACAGGCCGTCCTCACTGCCCGTGGCATCGCGACGCCGTACCACGAGTGGAACGACCATCCCGACCGGACCGCGACCGAGGCTCTGTACCTGATCCGCCAGGCGGCTACCGCCGCACGCGGCGAGCACTGACCAGCCCATCGCCACCTCTTCGAGAAGGAGGCCCTGATGGGCTGGACCATCTCCCACAGCACCGCTCAGCCGTCCTACACCACGGTCAGCAACCTGGCCGCCCAGCTCGCTCATGTCCTGCGCGGCCAGGAATGGCGCTCGATCGCCTACCTGTTCAACCGGCCCACCGGCGACCCGTTCAGCGTGCCGCCCACAGAGGCCGCCGACGTGGCTCGCATCCTGCGCCGGGCGGCCGGACACGGCCTCATGCCGGCCGACTGGGCCCGCCTGACCCGCACCCTGGCCGACGCCGCCGCTCGCGCGGCCGGTGCCGGCCAGCCATGGGCCTGGAGCTGACCGCTCCCAGCCGCCTCGCCGAGTACGGCCGCGAGGCCGCACTCCTCACCCGCACATGACTCACCCGGGGCGGCCGCGCCTCTCGCCAAAGATCTGCGGCCGCCCCGGCTCCAGTCCGCATCTCTTCGAGGAACGGGAGCGTTTCCAGCATGACTCCTCCAGCGCCCGACCGGCCTGTGCCCGACGGCGCGTTCGCCACCGTCCACCCGCTGCGCGAAAATCCGCACAACCACGCCATCGAGGCGGAGCAGGCCGCGCTCGGCGCAATGCTGCTGTCGGCCACCGTGATTCCCGGCATCACGGCCGTACTCGCACCCGGGGACTACTACCTGCCCGCACACGAGACCATCCACCGCGCCATCACGGCCCTGCGCGAGCAGGACCGGCCGGCCGACCCCATCACCATCACCGCCTACCTCGCCCAGACCGGCGATCTGAACCGAGTCGGCGGTGCCGTCTACCTGCACCACTTGGTCCAGCAGGTCCCCAGCGCCGGCAACGGCGAGTACTACGCCACCATCGCCCGGGACGCCGCCGACAACCGCCGCCTCGACGAGACCGGCGTACGCCTGAGCCATCGCGCCCGTACCGGTGAATTCACCGCCGACGCCACTCGCGCCGAAGCCCTCGCCGCCCTGGAGTCCGCCGAACAGCGGACCTGGAGCGAACCCACCCCGCTCGGCGAGAACAGCACGCTGCCGAGCTTTCCAGTCGACGCGCTCCCTCGCTGGATGCGTGACCAGGTCGTAGCGCTCGCGGAGTTCACCCAGACCCCGCCGGACATGGCCGCCACCATGGGGCTGGCCGCGCTGTCCACAACCGCCGGCGGCCGGGTTCACTTCCAGATCCGACCCGGCTGGGTCGAGCAGGCCAACCTCTACCTGGTGTGCGCGATGCCGCCCGCATCCCGCAAGTCGGACGTCTTCGCCGCCATGACCGCTCCGATCTACCGGATCGAGGACGAACTGGCTCAGCAGGCCAAGCCCGGCATCATCGAGGCGCAGACCGCCAAGGAAACCGCCGAGGCCGAAGTCGATGCCCTGCTGGCCAAGGCCCGCAAGAGCGACTCCGTCGAGCGCGAGCATCTCGTCGCCGAAGCCACCGCGGCCCGCATGCTCGCCGACGAGATCCACGTACCGCCCGCCCCGCGGCTGACGGTCTCCGGGGACATCACCCCCGAACCGCTCACTCACCTGCTGGCCACTCACCGATGCCTGGCCGCTCTCTCTCCCGAAGGCGACCTCTTCGACATCATCGCCGGCCGCTACAGCGCCCGCCCCAACCTCGGCGTCTTCCTCCAGGCCCACAAGGGCGAGCGCCTCCAGACCGACCGCATCACCCGCGACCAGCCCACCATCGATCGCCCCGCCCTCACCATCGGTGTCACGCCCCAGCCCTCCGTCTTGCAGGACCTGGCCTCTACCCCCGGCGCCCGCGACCGCGGCCTGCTGGCCCGCTTCCTGTACGCGCTCCCAGCGTCCAACCTCGGCTACCGCAAGATCCGTACCCAGCCCATCCCGGACTCCGTCAGCCACACCTACGACAGCCGTCTGGACGCGATGGTGCGTACCTTCACAGATCTGCCGGACCCCGTCACCGTCCCGCTGTCCGCCCAGGCCGACGCCGTCGTCGAACGCCTCCAGGAGCAAGTCGAGGTACAGCTGCGGCCCGATCAGCCGCTCTCCCACGTCAAGGACTGGGCCGGAAAACTCGTCGGCGCCACCGTCCGCATCGCCGGTCTGCTCCACCTCGCCGACCGCATCACCACCGGGTGGGGCGAGCCCATCAGCGCCGAATGCGTCGAACGAGCCGCTGTAGTAGCCGAGTTCTTCACCGCTCACGCCCTGGCCGTCTTCGACCTCATCGCGGCCGATCCCGCCACCGAGGACGCCCTGCACGTCCTCGACTGGCTCCGCCGTCCCAAGCAGAACGGCGCCCACCGCACCACCGTCAAGCGCCGCGATGTCGTCGCCGCCCTACGGCGCTTCCGGGGGCGGACCGACACGATCGACCCCGCTCTCTACCTCCTGGAAGAACACGGCTACCTCCGTGCCGAAGCGGCTCCCGCATCCGGAGGCCGGGGCCGCTCCGCCACCATCACGTTCCGTGTCCACCCGGGCTTGAAGGAAGCGCACAGCGCTCCGTAGGCCCGCAGAACGTCAGCAATGTCAGCAGAAACCGCTGACCTGCTCCTTTCCCGTGCTGACACCTGTCAGCACGCGTCAGCAGCTGTCAGCAAAACTCCGGCTTCTGCTGACAGTGCTGACACCTGCTGACAGCGCCGCCAACAGCATTTCCGCAGGTCAACGATTTCTGCTGACGCTGCTGACACTTTCCGCCTCGCGACGGCGTCCACCCCGCACCACCCTCACGCCGCGCGACCGCGCGGCGATACGCATCCACCCCATAGGAGACGTGACTGTGTCGCACGCACAGAAGCTCAAGCTGGTCGAAGTCCTCGACGAGATCGGCATGAGCCGCGCCGCCTTCTACCGCATGCGCGCCCGTGGCCGCGCCCCGAAGCTCATCAAGCTCCCCAACGGCCAGCTCCGCTGCCGCCGCAGCGACTTGGACGCCTGGTGGGCCACTTGCGAGATCGACCGGGACGCCTCATGAGGCGGGTAGCGCCTGGTCAGGTCTGGGCCGCAAAGGACAGCACCGGACACTGGTACGTAGTCAGCACAGACCCCGAGGCGGACACCGTGAGCCTCGCCCCCGCGGAGCACACCGCCCGCGGCTGGGCCCCCGCCCTGGGCGGCGCCGTGCAGGAGATCTCCCGCACGCAGCTGTCCCTCTCCTACACCCGCAGGTGGCCGGGAGAGATGACCGACCCGTACCTGGGCCGCGCGGTCGCGGCCATCGGCGACCTGCTCACCGCATACCAGGCCGCGGCCACCGGGCAGACACCCGCCACCGCCGACCGCCTGCACACCCTTGCCACCGAAGTATGGACGGCCCTGGACCGCGTCGAGGGCGCGCGGGAGACCACCCGTCGGCGACCTGCCACCGCCGCCCGCCAAGCGGCGCGCGAGGCATTCGACCGAGGCCGGCGCGAGCAGCGGCGCCGCGATCGGTAGGCACGACGAGGGCGGCCCGCATCTCGCCAGATCTCGGGCCGCCCCATAGACAACTCCACAGCGAGCCAAGGAGACCAAACTGCACACCTATGACGTGCGTATCTGGGGAATCCGCAAGCGCAATAGCAAAGCGGCCCCGTACCAGTTGCGCTGGATCGTCAACGGCGAAGTGTTCCAGGAACCCTTCGCTACCAAGACCCTCGCGGACGCCCGCCGCTCCCAGCTCATCACCGCCACCAAGAAGGGGGAGCCCTTCGACGTGACGGCCGGGGTTCCGGTGTCGGAATTGCGAGAGGCGAATTCACCGACCTGGTACGAGCACGCGAGCGCATACGCCCTGATGAAGTGGCCTCGCGCTGCCGCCAAGCACCGCGCCAGTATCGGCGAATCGCTCTCGATCGCGATCGCCACGCTCGTGACCACACGCCGTGGTGCGCCGAATCCAGTCACGTTGCGAAAAGCTCTCTACCAGTGGGCATTCCGCGCGGTGAGGAACCCGGATGGTGACCTGGTTCCCCGTCACCAGGCGGAAGGGGCACCGCCGGAGATCCAGGCTGCGCTGACGTGGCTGTCGTCGCATTCCCAGAAGGTGAGCGATCTGGCGAATCCGGATCTGCTCCGCCCGACCCTGGAAGCGCTCTCGCGGCTGTTGGACGGCACGCCGGCCGCCGAGAACACCACACGCCGGAAGGTCATGGTCCTGAGCAACTTCCTGCGCTACACCGTGGACGAAAAGGGGCTGCTCCCGTTCAACCCGCTGATGCGGCTGGACTGGACGGCTCCCGCAGCGGACGGTGAGATCGATTTCAGGTATGTCCCAGATCCAGCGCTCGCACGGTCCCTGATCACGGCCGTACGCCACCAGGGCGGGCGCGGTGAGCATCTGGAGACCTTCTTCGCCTGCATCTACTACGCCGCAACCCGCCCCTCGGAGACCGCCGCCCTGAAGGCGAAGGACTTCGTACTGCCTCCCGACATCCCTGAGTCCGCCAAGGATTGGGGAGAGGTTCTGGTGGAGGAGAGCCGTCCCGAGGTGGGAAGCGGTTGGACGGACGACGGGACGCCTTACGAGAAGCGCGGGTTGAAGCACCGGACGCGGAAGGCGTACCGGTCCGTGCCGATCCCGCCGGTTCTCGTAAGGATGGTGCGGGCCCACATCGCCGTCTACGGAACAGCCCCTGACGGCCGGATCTTTCAGGGCACACGGGGTGGACGCGTCAGCTCCACCGAGTACTGCGCCGCATGGGCAGACGCACGTACCGAGGCGCTGTCGGACGAGGAGGTGGAAACCCCGCTCGCCGAAGTCCCGCGGCTCCTCCGCAGCGCTGGTGTATCACTCTGGATCAAGGCCGGTGTCGACCCAGTTGAGGTCGCCCGCCGTGCAGGGCACAGCGTCGCCGTCCTCTTCCGCTTCTACGCTCGGATCCTCCGCGGGCAGCAGACTGTGGCCAATCAGAAGATCAGCAGTGCCTTGGAGGACACCTGACCAGGGGTTAGGCCGCTGGCGCTTGGCCGCAGGTTGGCCACACGCGCTGATCAACAGCGGGATAGGCCCGATTCAGGGTGAGACAGGGTGAACGCCGAAGGGGTGCCCCCAAGGCTGGGGCACCCCTTCTGACCTGTGTCTTTATGACCTGCGCGGAGGCTGAGGGATTTGAACCCTCGGTGACATCGCTGCCACGACGGTTTTCAAGACGGTTGTGGATCTAGCCGCGATCATGCCTCTGACCTGGGCGAATGGCCTCTCCCGCGCCCCTCTCGCGATCTCGTAGTCCACCAATAGTCCAGATCTTGAAAGACGGCCCGCGTCTAGTCAGTCGGCGGTGCCCCATGTTCAAGGTACGCAGGTTTCCCCTGGCCACGGGCACCGATGGCCTGTCTCACCCGCCGGGCAAGCCTCGGAATCAGAAGCTGGTCAAGGTCGGCTACTGGGTGGAACTCGGCGGCCAGCAACTCGTCAGAGGCGAGCTTGATTGACGCTGCGGCATCGGGGGTCAGCTCGCCGCCGTCGAAGACGTACAGGACCTTGTCCCCCTCGGCGGGGCTCGGTGCCCAGTCGATCACCAGCAGCGAGCCAATGGGCGGCGTGATGCCTAGCTCCTCCTGGACCTCGCGCTGGCACGCGGCCAACGGTGACTCCCCTGTTTCGACGTACCCGCCGGGGATCTCCCACATCGGCTTGTACGAGGGGCGGACCAGCAGGACGCGGTTCTGGTCCCGACTGTCGAAGAACAGGGCTCCCGCAGCCATGCGCGGTCGTGCCATCCGTTGCTCGTGCTCGTTCTCGGCCATGTGTCGAGCCTACTGACCATGATCCCGTTGGCTTGGGCTGACCATTGCATCGCCCCCTGTTCCCCGTGTGACACTCTCTTGGATCGAGTGAAGGGGCGGCACAGTGCGTGGCATGGAGCATCTCCCGTTCGGCAAGCGCGTGCGGTTCTACCGGGAGCGCAGAGGAATCCCCCAATGGCAGCTCGGCGTTCTGCTGAACCGCTCGGAAGACTGGGTGTACCGGGTGGAGTCCGGAAGAATCCCGGTGAACAACGTGAAGATGCTCGCTGACCTGGCAGATGCTCTGCGTGTTCACATAGAGGATCTACAGGGGGCACCCGCGCTTCTGGACGATCACAACGACCATAGGGGAAGCGTGCCGGCCATTCGGGCCGCGCTGATGCAGTCTCGGCGACTGGCTGGGGCCCTGTACGACTCTCGGGAACCGATTCGGCCGGCACGGCTTGCCGTAGAGGTCCACGAAGCGTGGGACCTGTACCAGGCTTCCAAATACTCCGAACTCGCTGAGCGTCTGCCTGCGGTGCTGATCGATGCTCGACATGCCGTGCATGAAGCGTCCTCGGGGGAAGAAAGGGAGCGGTGCCTGAAGCTCTTCGCTCTGGCCTGTCACGCCGCTGGGGCGCTCCTCCGCAAGCTGGGCGAGACGGATTTGGCTTGGGCTGCGGCAGACCAAGGCGACGTTGCTGCGACTGAGACGGAAGACCCGTCAACGATGCTCGCCCTCCGCAGATGCGTCGCACACGTCCAGCTCGGTGCCGGAATGGCCTCCGAAGCCGTCGCCGTCACGCTCGACGCTGCGGACAACCTTCCCGCTGGCTGGTGGTCCTCCTCGCCAACCGCCTTGTCGCTTTACGGAACGCTCTTTCTGAACGGTGCCGTTGCAGCGGCACGGATGGGTGACCGGCGGCAGGCAGACGACATGATCCGGGAAGCACAACGGGCGGCGGACCGGCTAGGAACCGATGGCAACGAAATGTGGACCGGCTTCGGTCCGGTGAACGTGGATATTCACCGTCTGGACTTGGCCCTGGAGTTCGGGGATGTCCAGCTTGCCGTGGACAGCGTGCCGAGGGTCCGTCCGGTACGGAACCTACCGACAGAACGGCGCGCCCGTGCCGCTCTTGACGTCGCTAGGGCCTATGGGGAAGCTGGCCGGACTGATGATGCGGCTGACCACCTGAAACGAGCGTTCAAGACTGCGCCTGAGCAGATTCGCGCCCACGCCTTCGCCCGCGACCTGGCCCGGCGGCTTCACCAGCAGAGCCGCCGACGCGACGTGCGTGAGCTGGCGTTGAGCCTCCACGCGCTCAAGTAGCGGCACTTCTACACCAC
>NZ_JBHVHQ010000335.1:0-8530 GCF_042800135.1 Streptomyces sp. NPDC057654
CCACCTGAATCGCGGGCGCCGCTGCGGTGCTCTCCCTCCCTCCGGCCCGGAGCGGCGCCCGCCCCTTCCTCACCTCGTACGCACCACAAAGGAGCACATCCATGTCCTCGTCCTCGTCCTTGACTTCGACGTCGAACGCGAACTCTTTCGACGTCAACGCCGCCCGCGCCCAGCGGCACGAGGCCCACGGCCGGGCCTGGTCCTTCACGCTCGACGGAGACACCTTCGAGCTGCCGAGCGAGATCGGTCGCCGCACCGCGCGTGAGCTGCGTGAACTGGATGACAACGACATCGACGGCCTGTTCGAACTGCTGCTGGGCAAGGAGCAGTTCAAGCGCTTCGACGCGCACGACCTGACGATGCAGGACATCGCGGCGATCCTGGCGGCGTACGGCGAGGAGACCGGGCTCGGCCTGGGGGAAGACTGAGCCTCGACGCGTTCGCAGAAGAACACGCCGAGGCTCTCGAAGCCGATCTGCTGCGGCACTACGGCGTGGACCTGCTCGACTGGCACCGCGGCCGGCTCTCCTCCCGCCGGCTGTCGGTGCTCGTCAGACAGCTCCCACGCGACAGCGCCGTCAACCGCGAACTGCACGGCGAGGTCACGGAATGGGGCACGGCCGAGCACCTGCTGGCCGCCATCACCGACCACCTCGCCGCGGCGAACTGGATGACCGTCGCCATGAACGGCGAAGAAGGCTCGGATCCGCCGGAATACCCGGAGCCGATCCCGCGCCCCGGCAATCCGGCCGACACCGAGTCCGACCCTGACCCCGCTGAGGCCCCGGCCCCCGCCGATCTCCCCACGGGCGGCGAACTCATGCGCTTCTTCGGCTGAGGGGCCGGGTCCGCGGAGGGCTCAGTGAGCGCTCCGCTGCTCAGTAGCTCAGTAGGCGAAAACGCAGACCGCTCCGACCGCGAGCATGGCGAGTGCCACGACGGCGAGGAAAATTCGGACCTTGCGCCCGCTGGCCGGCACGCCCGTGGAGAATTCGGCGCGGGCCGGCCTGCGACGGTCGTAGACCACCGTGGTTTGGTCACCGACCTGAAGCGGCGGAAAGCGAAAGTATCCGGCATTGAACCGGATACGCTGCCCGTCCTCGATGCTGAAGTCCATCAGCACGCTGATTTTCCCGTCCCGGTCGGTGCCGGAATGATTCACGCAGGTTCCGGTCGTACGGACTCCACGCCTTCTGAGAACGCAAGTCCGTATGTGCTGGACTAGCGTAATGACAAATAGCAAGCTGAGCAGGATCAGGATTTCGAACAGTGTGTCCCGTGACATGCCTGATACCTCATCGCATCATATTTGATCCCTGACATTCAAGTATTGCGCGAGATCAGACGACGGCGATTCGGACCCCCGCGAGGATGACAGCGAGCAGAACAACGCAGGCAAGGAAGATCGGAGCTGTACGGCCATTGGCTGGCACGTCCCGAGCCAGCTGTGCGCGCCGAGGATTGCGGCGATCATAGAGCACGTCCGTCGTGCCACCTATCTGCACCGGGGGGAATTCGGAGTACCCGGCATTAAAGCTCATCCGACGCCCGTCTTCCGTATGGAATTCCATAAGGATGCCAATTTTTCCATCTTTGCTCGCTGAGTGATTTATGCATACACCGGGCACCCGGACGCCGCGCCTTCTCAGGAACTGTCTGGGTATATAGATGGCAGACACCCAGACGAACAGTACGGCGAGCAATATAAGGGTTCCATCCAGATACCTCTGCAACATGTCACTACCCTTCAGGTTAATTTGCATGCAGTGCACGGTCGGCGCCGGTGTCAACAAGGTCAAGACCGGCGCCAATCAGGCGGACAGATCAGAGATTCGAAGGATATCGAAGATCGGCTGAGTGAACTAGAAATGAGAGAGATAAAAAAAGCCGCTGAGTCCGACCCAGGCTCCGGCTACGGGTCCGGTCCCCTGTGCCCCCGGCTCCCGCCGATCTCCCCACGGGCGGCGAGCTCAGAACCGGACGCGCAGAAATTCGATCACGGTTTCCCGTGTCACGTCAGAGTCCCCACCGCAGAGTAGAATAGAGAATCGGGATGAGGCCGATTCCGCACACCAAGCCTGCCACCTTCCAGTGTTCATGTCGTGGGTACTCATCGGCGAGGTACGCCTCGTGCGGGCTCTTCGGGTCGTAAGAAATCTGTACCGTGGCGCCTTCTGAAAATCTGAGCGTCTTCTTGGTCTTTACGGCGACTAGCTCCCTTTCGTCCGCCAAAGGCTGCCGCTTGAAGAGTATTTTGTGCATGCCGTCGACTCTCTCGGGGCGGGATGCCATTTTGGCGGGGACGGTGACTCTTCTCCGGTATGCAAGGCGTTGGCGTATCCCTAGGCAGACCCCGGTCACTATCCACACAGCACCGGAAAAGAATATCCACCACACGCCAGCCGACAAAATTCCCGGTAGGGCCATGTATTTCATTTAATGTCCACTCTGTATAAATGCAATAAAACGGATATTTAGCGTGCACAGTAAGTTACTGGTGGGGCGAAAGTCAACCAGCCGGTTGGGGGCCGCGGGGGTCGTCGACCGAGGACAAGGAGAGTGCAGCACGAGATGGCATCTTCAGAGGTAGAGCAGACCGAGAGCTCTTTGAGTGTCGAGGAGCGTCTGGAAAAACTTGAAAAGGGGGTTGCCCAAAAGGATGGGTATGGCCAATTCCAGGTGAACTGGACAGAATGGAAGGCTGGATTCACTGGAGATGTAGGCAAATATGTCGAGATTATCGCTATCGCAAAACTTACGTCTCTCGTGAAGTTTGGCCTCCCCACTCTGCTGGATCTGGGAAAGCCTCTGGAAAATTACATCGAAAATCATTTCAAACGGAACAAGTTCGGGTGGCTCTTCGGAAAGAAACCCGAAGACGAAACGGCCCGGAAGTTCGAAGAGCATAAAAATTGGCTGCAGCGGCACGACGGACAGATCGACGGTCAGCGGCAGCGCTTCGATCAGCGGTTCGGGAATGTCGAAACTGGTCTCCGTAACACGAATAGGCGCGTCAACAGTCTGGAGACCGGGCTCAGTTCGATCCGCTCCAGGCAGAGCCAGGTGCGAGGCCGGGTCAACTCGGTTCCGAGGCAGGACCCCACTCTCACCAGTCAACAGACTCGTATCCGCGACCTTGAGGTTCGTATCAACGGATTGGTAGCCGCACTGGGTTGAGATGTGCGCTGCGCCGCGCGTCGACGAGATGCCACAGGCCCCAGCGGAGCGTCGAGTAGAGAATTGGTACCAGGCCGATCGACGTTATGGTGCCGCCCCACTTCCAGTGTTCGTTACGCGGGTGCTCGTCGGCCAGATACACCTGGCCGGGGTTTTTCGGGTCGTAGGAAATTTGCACGGTTTGATCGATGCGTACTCTGCGGGTCTTGGTGACCAGTACGACTCTTCGCTTTTCTCCGGCCACAGTGCGTCGTGAAAGCATCTGGCGAACCTCTTTCTCGTTCGCTCTCCACAGGCTCAGGCATGTGGCGATGGTGGCGACCCGTCTTCGGTACCCCAGGAATTCGCGGATTCCGATGCAGATGCCGCACACGATCCATGCAACGCCGGAGAGAAGTAATCTCAACGGGCCGAGAGGTAATATTTCCACTGAAGCGATGGTCTGCACCGGAAACCTTTCTGTGCAAAGGTAATTCAACGGATTTTATCATGCATATCAGGTCGCCAGACGGGCAAAGTCCGACGTCAACAGTTTGATTACCGCGCTGGGGTGAGCCGCGCGGCACCGCATACCGCGAATTGGATAACACATGTCTCTAGTGCAAGCCCTCGGCAGAGCCTCCGGCTCGCTGAGAAATTTCAAAACCGGTCTGGACACCGCCGGTAAGTCCGCCACCGCCCTCGGCCGGCAGGCTTCCACCGCCGGGACCGGTGTCAACAAGGTCAAGACCGGCGTCAAGCAGACGAACCGTGAGCTCAAGGGCATGAAGACGGCCGCCGATCAGGCGGCGCGGGCGGTGTCCAAGGTGGGGAAGGAGGCGGGTAAGGGCGGGCCTGCCATGGGGAAGTTCCAGGGTGGGCTGAAGAAGGCGGCTGGTGGGTTCAAGACGTTGAACAAGGAGATGAAGGGCAACATCATCGGGATGCTGCTCGGGCTCCTGACGCCGCTCATCGAGAAGGTCGTGCAGATGGCGACCAAGTCGAAGACGTTGCAGAAGATCATGAAGAAGGCCTTCGCGGTCATCGGCCAGGTCGTCAAGGCCGCCATGAAGGTCATCAGCCCGATCATGAAGTCGATCGGGAAACTGATCAAGACGGTCTGGGACGGCATCAAGAAGGCCATCACTGTCGTCGTGAAGGCTGTCGCGACGGTCATCAAGACGTACTTCAACGCGTGGAAAAAGGTCATCACCACGGTGATGAACGCGGTGAAGAGCGTGATCTCCGGAGCCTGGAACGCCATCAAGCGCGTCATCAGCCCGGTCGTCAGCTGGATCGGCTCGGCCGTTCCCAGCGTCTTCAACAAGGTGAAGGGCGCGCTGTCGAGCGCCTGGAACGGGCTGTCCGGCATCGCCAGTCGCGCCTTCAACGGGATCAAGAGCGCCGTGCGGAGCCCGGTCAACGCCGTCATCGGGCTGATCAACAGCGCCATCGACAAGCTCAACGGGATCAAGGTGTCGATCCCGGGCTGGGTGCCGTTCGTCGGCGGGAAGACCTTCGGGGTCAGCATCCCGAGGATTCCGCGGCTCGCCGAGGGCGGTGTCGTGGGCCCGCGGAGCGGTGGCGTGCCGGCGCTCGTCGCCGAGGCCGGCGAGGCGGAGGCCGTCATGCCGCTGTCCAAGCTGGACCGGCTGCTGTCCGGCGCCGCGCTGGGGCGCACCTCCGGTGGTGTGGCGCTGGCCGCGTCCGCCGGCGGTTCCGGCGGGTTCCGCATCGAGAACTACTACGCGACGCGGGCCAGCGACCCCAACGAGACCGCGGCGGCGCTGATGTTCCTCGCCAAGGCCCGGGGGTGAGGACGTGGCAGCGGCATCACCCCTGGCGGGGTCGGCCGGCGCGTTCGCGGGGTTCGGCTCCGCGCTCGCCCAGGCGCAGCGGGGCGTACGGGCCAACCTCGCCGGGATCACCGCCGCCGCCCGGTCCGCCGACGCGGTCAAGCGCGCCGCCGACCAGAGCGCCCGGGAGTCCAAGGAGTTCGTGCGCGGGGCCGGGGTGGCCGGCCGTTCGGTCACCGGGTTCGCGAAGACGGCGGGTACCGCCAACCCCGGCCTGAACCGAGGGCGTTCGGGGTTCAAGCAGTGCGCCCGGGAGCTCAAGAAGATCAAGGGGTCGGCGGACCTGGCGGCCCGTTCCGCCTCGGTGTCCAACAAGGGCGCCAAGGCGGGGACCAAGCTCACCGGCCCGTTCCGCAAGGGCCTGACCAGCGCCTCCAAGGCCATCAAGGCCGTCAACCTGGCCATGAAGGCCAACCCGTGGGGGTTGCTGATCTCGCTGCTCGCGCCCTTCGTCATGGAGCTCGTCGATACGGCGCTCCAGTCGAAGGCCGCGCAGAAGATCATGAAGCAGGTCTTCGATCTCGCGGCGAAGAGCTTCAAGGCGATCGCGAAGTTCGTCACGCCCCTGATGAAGGGGGTCGGGACGACCGTTGCGAAGGTGTGGAACGGCGTCAAGACGGTCGTATCGGGCGTCGTCAGGGCGATCGGCGGGCCGCTCACCCGCGCGTTCAACGGAGTGCGCAGCGGCGTCAGTTCGGCGACCAACGCCGTCAAGTCCGTGATCTCCACCGTCTGGGGCGGCTTCAAGCGGGTCCTCCAGCCGGTGCTCAACTGGCTGACCCAGGGGCCCGCCAAGGGGTTCCGTACGGCCAAGTCGGCGATGTCCCGGACGCTCACCGGCATGGCCGGCATCGTCAAGAGCGCGTTGCAGACCGTCCTCGGCGTCATCAAAGGCCCGATCAACGCGGTGATCGGCTTCGCGAACCGCCTCATCGACGGCCTCAACAGCCTCAGCGTGAACATCCTCGGCAAGAAGTTCGGGGTGAACATCTCAAGGATCCCGATGCTCGCCGCGGGCGGCGTCGTCGCGCCCCGTGCCGGCGGCGTCCCCGTCATCCTCGCCGAGGCAGGCGAGACCGAGGTCGTCCTCCCGCTGGCCAAACTCGGCAGGCTGCTCGCCCGCACCGCCGCGCTCGCCACGAGCGGCCCGGCCGCACCCCATCTCGACCACTACGAAGAGCCCACCGGCCGCGGCGCCCACGCCATCGCCGAGGACCTCCTCTTCCTCGCCCGGACCGGCGCACACACACGGAGGTGAGGCCACCCATGGCCACCGCACAGCACAACACCGACAGCCCCGGCTCATTGATCACCCACGACGGGCAGATCCAGTGGGCCGGTCTCCTTTTCGGCCCCGGCACGCCGTACCAGATCGACAGTACGGGGCTGACCGGCTGGGACGACCTGCCCGGCCTGGACTCCGCCGACGTGCCCCGGCCCGACCAGCACGGCTCCTGGCCCGGCACGCAGTGGGCCAAACCGCGGACCGTCTCCGCGGCCGTCTGGCTGCTGCCCGGCCGCCCGGAGCAGGCCGCGGACGTCGCCCGCGAGTTCCGCGCCGCCACCGGTGTGAACGACGGCGAGCAGTGGCTGGCCGTGCGGCTGCACGGCGAGACCCTGGTCTGCCGGGCGCGGGTGGACCGCCGCGTCATCCCGCTGGACCGTACGTACCAGACCCTGGGCGTCGCCAAGGCCACCCTCCAGTGGCTGAGCACCGACCCGCGCCGTTTCTCCTCCGCCGAGCAGAGCGTGCGCACCACCCTGCCGGTGGCGGAACCGGGCCTGGTGTGGGACGCCGCGGACCGGGTCGGCGGCGCGGAGGGCCTGCGCTGGCCGCTGGAGTGGGGGGCCGCCGACTTCGTCGCCGGCGGCACCGTCACCGCGACCAACGGGGGCGACGCGCCGGTCAGTCCGGTCGTCGAGTTCCGCGGTCCGGTGCGGCTGCCCTCGCTGACCCGCCTCTCCGACGGGACGCAGCTCCAGTACGACATCACCCTCGCCGAATCCGACGTCCTGACCGTCGACACCACCGCGGGCACCGTCACCCTCAACGGCACCACCTCGCGCATCCACACCGCCACCGCGTCCTCGATCCCCGAACAGCGCTTCCAACTGCTGCCGGGCACCTCGTCCCTGGCCTTCCGCTCGGCCCCCGGCCGGATCGACCCGCGCGCCTCGGTGACGGTCACCTGGCGCGACGCGCACTGGTGACGGACACGTGACAGCCACGTGACGGACGCCTTTTCGACCACCCCACCCCGCACCCGGAGAAATGGAGCACGGACATGAACATACGCAGCGCCTGGCTGGTCAACCGCACCGACGCGGACGGAGGCCAGACCCGCGTCGACACCCGGCTCGCGCCGATCGGCACGCTCACCCCCACGGGCCCGCTGGCCTCGCGGGACGGCGTCATTCCCGGTTCCCGCGACGGCCGGAGCCAGTTGGACGGCCTGTACGTCTTCAGCGACACGGCGGGGATGTCCGCCAAGGTGGCCCCCGGCCGCGCCGTGGTCCAGAGCAGCGAGCCCGCCGGGGCCTACCCGGTCGTCCTCACCGACCACACCGCCGTCGACTTCGCCGACGGCGACCCGAACAACCCCCGGATCGACCTGGTCGTCCTGCGGATCTACGACGCCCAGCACGACACCTCCGACCGCACCGCCGCCGTACTGGAGGTCATCCAGGGCGAGCCGGCCGGCAAGCCGGTCGCCCCGAAGACGCCGGGCGCGGCCCTGGCGCTGGCCGCGGTCTCGGTGCCGGCGGGCGCGTCGGCGGGCAACGGCGGCATCGGCTGGCACAGCGGCGCCGTCCTGGACCTGCGCCGCCCGACCGTCGCGGTCGGCGGTATCGTCCCGCGCACCTCGGGCGACAGCACGCCGGGCAGCTACCCCGGCCAGTACCGCGACACCGACTCCGTCGGCCTGGAGCGCTGGAACGGCAAGGAGTGGCGCCCCTACCCGGATGTGACGGGCTGGCAGCCGCTCAAGCTCGCCGCCGGTTACGGCAACCCCGGCCATGGCACGAACGCCGCCTGGCGCCGGTCCGGCAGCCTGGTGACGCTGCGCGGCCGGATCGGGCGGAACGACGAGAAGCCCATCCCCAACGGCGACGTCATCGCCGTCATCCCGCCCGACCTGCGTCCGGGCGGCGGCCGGGAGTTCGCCTGGGCCTCGCCGCGCACGCAGAACAAGACGGGGCCGTCGGTGACCCGCGTCGAGATCGCGGCCTCCGGCGACCTGCGGACGTACGAGGGCTTCGACAACCCCGTGTGGATCTCGCTCGACGCCGTCTCGTACTACACCGACTAGGCACGGCCATGAGCGATCACCTCGCGACGACCGATCACACCTACCGCGCCCTCTTCTGCGACCTGCGCACCGACCAGGTCGTCGACAGCCTGCCGTTGACGGGCGTCCAGTTCGACGACTACATCGGCAAGCCCGGCTCGCTGCGGGCCACTGTCCCGCTGCCCGACCGGCACCTCGCCCAGCGGGCGCGCACCGCGCTCCAGCCCG
>NZ_JBHVHQ010000336.1:0-8491 GCF_042800135.1 Streptomyces sp. NPDC057654
GAGCGCCGAGGGCCACACTCATGGGGGCGGGCGCGAAGTCGATCAGACCTTGATGACGGTGATGCGCCCGTCCTGCTCGGCCCGCGCGTGGCGGAGCTGATCACGGAGGGATTGGACCTCCTTGTCCGAGACGGCACCGTGCTCGGCTTCGGCGGCCTGGATGAGTGCGCTGAGATTGTCGCGTTCGACCTGGCGGGCTACGTCCGCCGCCACGTAGGCGGACAGGCCGGAAGGCCCGCTGTGGGTTGCGGCGGTTTCAGCGACATGGTGCGGCGTAGTGATTGCGTACTCACCGGTGGGCTCGCTCATGCCGCCAATCCTGCCGCGCATCCGCGCGCGGCTGTCAGAGCTCCCGGCACTCGGGATGCCCCCAGCTCCGAGCCCCCTTGGCGACTTGGGTCCCCGCCTCATAGGACCGTCCGCAGCCTCCGCACTGCCCGGCGAACTTTGCCTTGATGGTCCTGCCGCCCCCCGACCGGGGCCGGCCGGCCGCTTTCTTAGCGGTCTTCTGCCCCTGAGCGGAGGCGGGACGCGGCACCGGAAACTCCTGAGTCCCCTGTGACGTACCGGCGGCGACCTGACTTTCGGCGACATCACTGGCGGCCTGGTCGGCGATGGCGTTGAGGTGGTCGCCGTCGGCACGGTGGGCGGGCACGTAAACGAATTCCACGGCACGGCCGCTGAGCAGCGAGTCGATACGCTCCACAAGCTCCCGATTGGCGACGGGCTTCTTGGAGGCGGTCATCCACCCATTACGCTTCCAGCCGGGCAGCCATTTCGTCACGGCATTCATCGCGTACTGCGAATCCATCCGAACCTCAAGCTGGGCGGCCGGGTCCGTGGCCTCAAGCAGCTCGGCAAGCGCCGTCAATTCAGCAACATTATTGGTAGCGGTACCAAGCGGCCCCGCCTCCCAACGCTCCGGACGCCCCTCGGCATCCGCACTGACCCAGCCCCAGGCGGCTCGGCCCGGATTCCCTTTGGACGCCCCGTCGCAGGCGGCGATGATGTGCTCGGCAGACATCCCTGAATCATGCCAGCGCCCAACGCCCTCCGGCGAATCACCCGCCAGACGCCGCAGAGCGCCCGGGACGCGGTCGCCAAGCGCCCCCGCCGACCCGAGCGCCTACAGGTTGTCGAAGTCTCCGGCGGCTATGCCGGCTTTGAAGGCGTGCCACTCGCCGGGGGTGAAGCAGAGGTGGGGGCCGGAGGGGTTCTTCGAGTCGCGTACGGCTACGGCGCCGTCTGGGAGGGGTGCGAGTTCGAAGCATTGGCTGTTGCTCGCGGTGAAGGTGCTCTTCTGCCAGGTGAGGGTGTCGGGGCTGATCGCGTACAGCTCTGCCTTTTCCATCAGGTCAGACTTCCTTGCTTTTGGCGATGACGTCGCGGCTTTTGTCCGGAGAGAACGCCACACCCGTGAGGTTGTGCGAGCCAGCGGGGGTGGCTCTGAAGGCGCGTGCCTACAGGTTGTCGAAGTCTCCGGCGGCTATGCCGGCCTTGAAGGCGTGCCACTCGCCGGGGGTGAAGCAGAGGTGGGGTCCGGTGGGGTTCTTCGAGTCGCGTACGGCTACGGCACCACCGGGGAGGGGTGCGAGTTCGAAGCATTCGCCGTTGTTGGCGGTGAAGGTGCTCTTCTGCCAGGTGAGAGCGTCGGGGCTGATCGCGTACAGCTCTGCCTTCTCCATTAGGTCAGACTTCCTTGCTCTTGGTGTGGGTGATGATGTCGCGGCTCTCGTCAGGAGAGAGCGCCGCATCCGTGAGGCTGCGGAAGAGCCGGTGCAGGCGTCGCAGGTCGCGGGGGTCGTCCATCGTCAAGCTACCAGCGACCGACTCGCCGAAGGCCACATCGGGTACGTCCTCGTCCGAGAACTGGAGGATTCTGAACGCCGCGATCTGGGCTGCCTCTTCGCCCTTCTCGTAGGGGACGATCCGGAGATCGACGCCGTCGTGCGTCGAGATGTCCAGCAGGTACTCCAGTTGTTCCCGGTGCGTGCGCTTCCCTCCCACCTGGAAGTCCAGCGCTGCTTGCGTGACGACGTAGTGGCACTGGAGTGGGGATTCGGTCTCCAGCAGGCAGTGCCGTTGCCGCAGTCCGCGTACCTCGACGAGTGCGTCGATCTGGTCCGGTCCCAGTGAAGTGAAGCCCACCCCGGTGACCGCCTGGGCGTAAGCCTCAGTCTGCAACAGGCCCGGCAAGATACCGACTTGGTACTCGTGGACGACCGATGCAGCCGCCTCGAAGCCGAGGAATCGTTCGTACTGGGCACTGATGACCTCGCTGTACGGAGACCACCACGGCGGTCGCTGTTCCCGTGTAACCGCGTGTAGTTCGGCGAGCTGGTCGCGCTGGGGCGCAGGCACCTCGTAGAAGTCCATGAGCTTGGCGAAGTGCTCCTGGGAGCAGACGCGCTTGCCGGTCTCGATACGGCTGATCAAGGAGTCGTCGCAGCCGAGGACGGATGCCACCTCCGCGATCTTGAAGTGGTTGACCTGGCTGCGAAGGCGTCGCAGGGCTCGACCAAAGGTGACACGGGACATCAGCAAGGTGCTGTTGCTGCTGGACATGGATCTTCCCTAGCGTCGTGAACCAGCCCTGAGGTCGGTTCAGTTGTAGGCATTTGCTCGATCGGCAACGATCAAAAGTGAGCAATCGTCACCATGCTTGGCACGTGACAGGGGGGTGACTTGACGCTGCCTCACACAAGGTGCAGCTTAGCCGCTGTGACGGATCGCACTCGACTGAATGCCGAGAGTGGTCAAGTCTGGCGTGCCAGTTGAGGCGCGCGGAGCGACTGGTGGTCGAGCAAGCGTCGGCTCTCATCCGGGGGCCCGGGCTGCTCGCCGAATCGGTGGGAGCTGTCATGGGTGAACCGTATGAAGTGGGCTTTCGGCTGTGTCGGCGTAGCAGCAGCGTTCCGCGGGCGCGGGCATTGCTACGTGCCGTACTCGTCGACTGGGGCGTCACCGAAGACGCGCTGTACGAAGCCGAGTTGGTACTGGCGGAGCTGGTGACCAACGCGCTGCGGGTGCGCGTACCGAAGGACCGCCAGGTGGGGGTGCGGATCGTACGGCAGGCGGAAGAGAGACTTCTGCGACTGGAGGTGAGCGAC
Organism: Streptomyces sp. NPDC057654; assembly: GCF_042800135.1. NCBI lineage: Bacteria > Bacillati > Actinomycetota > Actinomycetes > Kitasatosporales > Streptomycetaceae > Streptomyces > Streptomyces sp. NPDC057654. The sequence goes on from NZ_JBHVHQ010000336.1 coordinate 3,111, forward strand.
GCCGGAGCGGGTTGGCCCGAGGTGCAGTCACCGGAGGCGGGGGAGACGCACGGGCGCGGGTTGCTGCTGGTGGAGGCGGTGGCTCACCGATGGGGTGTGGAGAGGCGCGAAGGCGGGATCGGGAAAACGGTGTGGGCGTCATTGAAGATCCCGAACCACGCGACTGAGGCTGCCGGTAAGGAGATCCCGGCGGTCACAGTCCGGGCAGGGCAGTGCGTACGCATGTGGGGCACGTGGCTCGGGGTACGCAGCGTGAGCGGCGAGCTGTACCCGACCGGCGGCAGCGCGGTCGTCCTGGTGCTGGACGACGGCCCGGCGCTACGGGTGCCCGCCGCCGAGCCACTGACCGTACGGGGCGGCGCGGTATCCGGGTGATCAGCTGCTGGCCGAGGCGGCAGGGTCGACCCCTGTCATCTCCACGCTCGCGTCCCACAGCCTGGCCGCCGTCTCGACATCCGTCATATGCGGCTGCGGCCGTTCGACGCGAGGTTCCCCACGCAGCCCGAACACCCGGGGCCCCCACATCTGCCCCCCGACCGCCTCTGGATCGAGGGCAGCACGCACGGCAGGCCAGGCACCGGCGTTCTTCCCCTGCAACACCACTCCAGCTGGAAGTCCGAGGAGCCGACGGGGGAGCGGGTTGACGTGAACGCCGGGCCGAGGGGGTGTGAGGGAATCCAAGGCCCCGCCCGGATGGGCGACAAGGCTCAGACGATCACTGCCGGCGGCGCGCAGCCGCCGGTCCAGCTCAAAGGCGAAGCTCATCTGCGCGAGCTTGGACCGCCCGTAGGTCTGCTTCGGGTCGTACGAGCGGGCGCACTGGAGGTCGTCCAGGTCGAGCCGCTCGGAACGCGTGGCGAAGCTGCCCATCGTGACGATGCGCGAGGCGGGAGCTGCTTCGAGCAACGGGGTCAGCCAGTGGGCGAGGGCGAAGTGCCCGAGGTGGTTGGTGGCGAGCATCGCCTCGTGGCCGTCGGCGTTCAGGCGCCGGGGCGGGTCGTCGAGCGCGATACCGGCATTGAAAACGGCGACATCCAACCGATCGACCTCCACCCCCTCCACAGACGCCTTCAACGAGGACAGATCCGAGAGATCGAGCGGCATGTGCAGCACGCGCGCCTGCGGCACTCGAATTCTGATGGCATCCCGGGCCGCGACAGCCTTCGCTGCACTGCGACTACCGAGAACGACAGTGGCCCCGGCCTCGGCGAGCTGTTCGGCGATGAAGTACCCGATGCCGGCGTTGCCGCCGGTCACGAGGGCGGTCAGGTGTTCGGCGCGCGCCGGCCGGTGAACGTTCCACGACATGATGAGGCTCCTCGATGGGGGGCGATACAGGAGTTCAGATCCCGGGCCAGCCGAGCTTGAGGTGCTGGAAGGCCGAGGCGAGGGCGGCCCTGGGGTCGGGGCAGCCGGAGGCGAGGTCGGTCGTCTCCAGGACGTAGCGGGCCAGCACCCGCAACGAGTCATCGACCTCCGCCCGCCCCGCGGCCTCGGCCAGCAGCTCGGCAAGAGTGTCCGCACAGGCGACCCACACCCGACGGGCGTAGGCGCACAGCGCAGGCGTGCCCATCACGAGATCCATCCGGCGCTGGTACTCCACAGGCAGATCCTCGGCAAAGGGCGCCCGCCCAGCGAAGAACGCATGCAGCGCATCCAGCACCGACCCCCCCTCCGGCCGCCCCCGCACCGCAACCGCCAACGAGGCCGCCCGCTCCCCGCTGTCGTCGAGAATCAGCGCCTCTTTCCCCGCCGGAAAATGCGCGAACACCGTAGTAACCGCCGTATCCGCAGCCGCCGCAATCTCCGCCACCGTCACCTTGTCGTAGCCCCTCTCCAGGAAGAGCTCCAACGCGGCATCGGACAGCGCCCTCCGGGTCGCCGCCTTCTTACGCTCCCGCCTACCCGGCCCCGATCCGTCCGCTGTATGTGTCGTCGCCATGACCTCATCATAGGCACACTGACTACGAAATACTAATCACTTCGATTTCATAGTTAGTGTGCGTGGGTGAGGGGAGTCCTTGTGTCCGGGCGTGCGGGCGCCGTCAGTGGCGGCGTGGTTGGCGCGGGGAGCAGTGAACGCCTCGCGGGCGTCCGGCACTTGAGCGCAAACAGCGGAAAACCCTCTGACCTGGCTTTAAAGCCTGATCAGAGGGTTTCTATGGCATTGGCCTGTCTCACACTCCAACTTCGTGAGCATGCGGTGCCCCCCGGCAGGATTCGAACCTGTGCACACGGCTCTGGAGCGCAATCGGAGTTTGTCTCGCGACGCCACTTTTAACGGCCAGTTTCTTGATCGGGAGAGGCGCGGAGCGTCCTCCTGTATCGCAGATAGCGCGAAGGGGGCCGCGGGATGTCCCGCAGCCCCCTTGGAAGGCTGTCCGTGCCCCGCCGGGCACGCAACGGGCACGGCACCCGTGACGGTTCGGGCGAAGAATCGGGAGATGCTCGATACGATCAGCGCTTCGCTTTGCTGACATGGCTACGGCACACCCGAGAGGCACCTTCGCAATGCGTCTGCGCTGGCACATACCTCTACCCGGCCCCTTTACCGTCGGTGGCAGCGTCCCTCTGGCCAACCGCCGTCGCCGATCGAGCAACGGGGGCTGCATCGCAGGGTTTGCGTACCTGTTCTTGTGGATCTTCGTGTTCGAGGCGTGGTTGGCGTGGTGGGCGGTCAAGGTCTGGTACGTCCTCGGCGTCCTTGCCCACAGGAAGATCACGGGGCAAACCACCCCGATGTGGCGCAGCCGCAACGGCTGGTGGTGATCACTCGAAGTCTCCTCGCCACCTGCGCCGGGACGATGCTCCTCTCGCCGGTCCGCCGTCACAGCCGTGACGGCGGACCGTGATGGTCAACCCCCTCTACCTTGCTCACTGTTCGGCCTTGCCCGTCGGGGGCCTACCTGCCTCTTTGTAGTAGTGGGGGGCCTCTACTGCGGTAGCGCCCCCGGTAGTGGCCTCTGGTCTGCGAGGTAGAGGGGTACGGCCTTCCGAACTGTCACGGCCATCACGGCATCCGTCACGGCGTCACGGTGGGTGTGACGGATGCCGTGACGGCACGGACGAAGGGCTGGAAGGGGCGCCTGCGGCCGCACGACCCTTGCAGGCTCGCTTCGCTCGCGCCGCCGGCCGCCGTACGGGCTCCGCGCCGTAGCGGTCCCCCGGCTGGCATGCCGCACGCGCCGCCAGCCGGAGCTCTCAACTGAAAATAACCGTCAGTCACTGCGTAGGCCCATGCGGTGCGCCCCGTGCGGGGGCGTGCTCTTCTTGTCGGTCACCGTCACTGCCGTGACGGTTCGCCGCGGCCGGGGCACAAGCAGGCTGTAACACCGGCGCCCCCAGTGGTACAGCCTGCTTGTGCCGCCGGGGGCGACCCAACGCCGTTTGCGCAGGACTCGGGTTAACGCCCCTTCATTAGGAGATCCAGTAGCGTCACGACTCCGATACCAACCATGAGGGCGGCGCCGAACGACGGGTGCTCAAAGGCGACGTACACAACCCCGCAACCAACTAGTACGAGCAGTGCCGTTCGCTGATCCACCTGATTGCCCATGCGTGAGGCCCTTCCTGTGTCTGCGTCGCTGTCGCTTTCACAGGAGTAAATGATTGGAATTCGGACAGAATCCCCAGGCGATTCGCATCTTTTTAGATCTTGCGATAAAATCCGCGCTCATTTGCGGCCTCGATCTGTGATCATTCCTCTGACCTGCCCACATTCCGTCTGGGCGGCGGAAATCCGCGCCTGTCAAGGTTAGGTGGCGCACACTCAAAAAGCCTTCAAAGGGGGCAGCGAGACTTCTTGCCGTCGGCGAGCGTGCCGCCACGGCGCGCGGCCGGTACGGCGGCTGGCGGCGCGAGCGAAGCGAGCCTGCAAGGGGCGTGCGGCCGTAGGTCGCCCCCTTGCATCACGCGGTGGCTGAACGCCGGGGTGCCCATCGCGGAAGCGGCCCGGCGGGTCGGCAACTCCCCAGAGGTCATCCACCGCCGGTACCGCGGATGCACCGACGGACGCGAGCAGGCGGCGAACGAAAAGATCGCCAAGGCTCTGGAAGAGGAGGGCGATATGGCGCAGTGAGCGTGTCGCGCATGTGTCGCGATCAGTGAGAGATAGCAAGAAAGAGCGGGAGTCAGTTGGACTGACTCCCGCTCTCTTCTGTCGGCATCCGCCCTGGTCACCTAGTAACGTTACTAGGTGGTCCGGCGAGTGCCCCCGGCAGGATTCGAACCTGCGCACACGGCTCCGGAGGCCGTTCGCTTTACGGGTGTTTGTGCAGGTCAGAGCGTTAAGTGACGGGTCGTCAGTACCGCGATCCCGCGCATATCCCGCAGCGTGGAAATGATCGCTTCCGGCCCACATGTCCTTCATGTCGCGTTCTGTATCTCCGGCAGGGGTGCGCTGATGTCCTGTGGAAATAATCCCGCAGTCCGGCGTGTTCGTCCTCGGTATTGCAAAGATCGGGAGGGGGCGGTGTCGGGGTTGAGGCTGTTCAACACGGACGGCGGGGTGACTGAGGTCACCCCGTATCTTGCTGAGGCCGAGGCGGATGTGCAGCATCTCGTCGAGGCGCACATGGAGACGTTGCTGGGCGTCCGTTTCCTGGTGAGCGAGTACGGTACCGGGCCGGTTCACGGGGGCCGGATCGACTCGCTGGGGCTGGACGAGAACGGCTCGCCGGTCATCGTCGAGTACAAGCGTTCGACTGACGCGGGGGTGATCCACCAGGGGCTGTTCTATCTGGCGTGGCTGGTGGATCACCGCAGGGAGTTCGAGTACCTGGTCCGTGACCGGCTCGGGGCGGCGGCTGCGGCCCGGGTGCGGTGGAGCGGGCCGCGTCTGATCTGTATCGCCGGTGACTTCACGCGCTATGACGTGCACGCTGTGCGTGAGCACCGGCGCAGTATCGACCTGGTCCGCTACCGCCTCTTCGGCGACGACCTGCTCGGGCTGGAGACCGTGGCGTCCGTCAGCGGCGGCGCGCCGGTGGCCGGGCGGGCGGCGGCCGGCAGCCATGGTGCGTCGTTGGCCGGGCTGGCGAACACGGTCGACGAGATGTTGCTCGGGCTCGGGGACGGGGTGAACCGCGTTCAGCGCAAGCAGTACCGGGCGTATCAGCGGTTGCGGAACTTCGCCTGCGTGTGTCCGCCGCAGCGGAGCAAGCTCCTCGTCTACCTGAAGGCCGACCCGAAGCGCGTCGACCTCGTTCCCGGATTCACCCGGGACGTGAGGGGGCTCGGCCACCACGGGACAGGCGACCTGGAGGTGCAGCTGCGCACCCCGAGGGACGTCGAGCGCGCCCAGGAACTGTTCCGCGCGAGCTACGCGGCCGCGTGATCGCGTGCTGGCGTCTCGGCCGTGAGTACTTCGTGCTGAGGGCTGG
>NZ_JBHVHQ010000337.1:0-8486 GCF_042800135.1 Streptomyces sp. NPDC057654
CCGTCTTGGCCGCCTCGAAAACTGCGTCGGTTTCCAGTTCCGGATCATCGGAAGTCAGGAGGCAGGCGGCAAGCGCCCCAGGTGCTGGTATACCAGGAACGGAAGAACAGGTTCGCTTCTTCTTTTTCCTGTCCTGGTGCTCCTGCTGCCTTTTTCTCTCTTCCGCAGCACGTCGTTTGGCCTCTGCTTCTTCGGCACGTGCCTTTTTCTTGGCAGATTTCCATGCCTGTGAAGCTTCGGCGTCAGCTGCCTTGGCGTCCTTCCCTGCCTGAAGAGCGTCGAGACGTGCTTCATCAGCTGCTTGAGTCGCCTCCACGGCGGAGTTCCGCGCGTATGTAGCGGAAAACTCTGCACGGGCAGCGGAGGCCTCAGCAGCATTTGCGTCGCGATTGGCTGCTGCTGCAGCGTTGCGGGCAGTGGCAGCGGATTTGGCTGCCTTGGTGGCGGAGGCTTCGGCGGACTGGGCCGACTGCTTGGCGCTGAGCGCGTATCTGCCTGCTTGCTCAGCTGCCTTTCTGGCCTCGCCCTCGGCAGTTTTGGCTTGGTCCTTGGCCTTGTTGGCCTTGGCCGCGGCCTGTGCCGCTTCCCAGGCGTTCTGTTGCGCCTTGGCCGCGGTATGTGAGGATTCCGCAATCAGACGCCGCACCTGAGCGATGTGGGTGGCGGCAAGTTGATCCTTGCGTTCGGCCATGTACTGGCCAGCCTGGATGAAAGTATGCAGCCGGTCCGGAGGTCCTGCCAGAGCTATCTTGGCTGCGGCTTTGACCTCGGGGCCGCCGGCGTCAAGCAGTTGAAGGGCGCGGACCCGCTCGTCGGTGTTGCGCTCGATGTACTGACCGCTGTAAAGGAAGGCGGCCAGTTTCTTGGGAGCACCATCCTGCAGAGCAGCCTTGGCGGCTTCTTTCACGCCAGGCCCGCCGGCATCCAGTACCTGGAGGACGCGGACACGGTACTCGGTCACGCCGGCTTCGTACTGCCCGGCGGAGTGGAACTCGCTGATCTGTTTTTCGTCGCCCTCCAGGGCCTTCGCCGCCGCCTGCCGGACGGGCTCGTAGGGACTGTCGTCCACGAGCTGTTCGACCTGCTGGCGTATGTCGTCCTGCGACGCCATCTTCCAACCGGTGCGCAGGTAGCCGACGACATCGGGGTCGGTGCCGGCGAGGGCCGTGGCGGCGGCTTCCTGGCTCCAGGCACCATGGGTGTCACTCTTCATCACCTGCAGTGCGACCTTGCGGCCATCGGCCGCCACTGCCTTGATGTCTATGCCGGGTTGAGCAGCTTTGGCGGAGAGCCGCGCAATTTCTTGATCGAGAGACTGAGATCTCTGAAGGCCGTAGCCCAGACTGACGGCGAAGCCGTCGTCAGCCTTCTTGAGGTCCTTAGCCCGTTCAATCGCGGTGGTGGTACGGCTTGCTAGGTCTTCTTCCTCGGTCTTGCTGGCGATTTCGTGCACCGCATTGGCGGTCTTTACCGCTGCTACCGCCGCTGCGGCCGCCTTCTTCGCCCCGTCCGCCTGCTTGCTGGACTCCTCTGCGGCGTTGGCGGATTGGCCGGCGTGCTCGGCCGCCTTCTCCGCGGCATCTGCGGCATTCCTGGCGTGATTGGCGGCCGACTTCGCTGCGTCGCGTGCTTCGAAGGCTGCTGTGGCGGACTTGCGAGCCAGCGCTGCCGAGGCACTTGCCGCTCGGTCGGCCTCCCGGGCGTAGCGGCGGGCCTGAGCAGCTGCGTCCTTGGCCTTGCTCGATTGCGCTCCGGCGGCGGTTGCGAATCCGTGGGCCTCATCAGCTGCGGTTGCGGCGCCGTTTGCATTGCCGGCTGCGCTACGTGCCGAATTCGCGGCGATCTCTGCTGCCTTCGATGCCTCACCGGCGAAGCCCGCCGCCAAGGAAGCATCCTCTGCGTCCTTGGCCGCCTTTCGCGCTTTCTGAGCGAGATCCTTGGCCTCATGCGCCTTACCCGCATCGCCTGCGGCTGCTGAGGCGGCGCTGCGTGCCCGGGAGGCTGCGTTGGCTGCGGCGACCGCCGCGTTAGCCGCCTGCGATGCGGCGCTGGCGGCTATACGGGCCGCACTATTGGCAGCATTGGCCGCTCCGATTGCCTGCCGTGCTGCGGCGGCAGCTCCCCGGGCCGCGTCGGCTGCTCGGTTGGCCGCATTGGCAGCGCGGAGGGAGTCCTTGCCGGCTTCCTTGGTTTCCTTGGCTGCCGTCTGTGCGGTCTGCTTGGCGAGTTCGGATGCCTCGACGGCACGGGCGGAGGCTTCCTTGGCGGCGTCCTTGGCCTGCTTGGCTTGGACGCCGGCTTGAGTAGCCTGTTTGGCCAACTGCGCGACAGTGGTGTGCTCTTGGTCTCGGTTGCGGGCCACATGCTGGCCTACGGCAAGGAACTCGCGGACGTCGTCCGGGGTTCCCTTCAGGGCGAGCTTGCCCGCTTGCTTGATAGCCGGACCGCCGACATTCATGATCTGCAACGTCAGTACACGCTCGTCTGTCTCACGTGCGTCGTACTGACCTTCGTCCAGGAAATCGCGGACATCCTTGGGCGTGCGTTTCAGAGCGGCCTTGCCTGCATCCTTTACTCCGTTGTCGCCCGCGTCCATGATCTGAAGTACTTGGACGCGTTGGTCCTGTTCCAGCGGTTCTTGCCAGCCATGCAGGAGAAAGGCGTGCAGATCCGCGGTCGAGCCACTGGCGAGAGCTTTCTTCGCGGCCGCACGTACACCGGGACCGCCGATGCTGAACATCTGCAGGGCATTGATGCGGTCGTCGTGGTACTCCGCCTCGTCTTTTACCGAGTCGAGGAACTTCTGGACGTCTGCGTCCGACCCTGTCAGCGCAACTTCGGCTGCGGCCTTGACCCCTGGCCCGCCGTGGGCCCACAACTGGACGACCTGCCCTCGGTCTGAAAACCGGGTGAGTTCGCCAGCCGCATCGGTCGGTGCTGCGAACGCGGGCGTTGGACCGAGCAGGCCGGCCAACAATGGTAGGGACAGGAGGCCGGTACCAATGCCGCGCAGACCCAGCCACCGTCTTCTGGCTGTTGTCGCTCTACCCCGACTGAGCTGTCTTTTCTGCAAGTTGATTCTTTCCATGTGTGCTGCCTGTGCCATGCGTCGTCGTGTCTGGGTCCTAGTCGGCTGACTTCGGCCCCAACAGGGACGACATGTAGAGCCGAAGAAGCACGTGAGTGCATATGTGCGCGAGAAAGGCAAGTCGAGCATGGCGAGGCGTCAGGGAATTTGGGAATGTTTTGATGTTATCGTACTTATGCTTTACCTACATGGGGCGTCGGCTGCTTGGCGCGGCGCTCACCTCGATTGGAAGGACCCCGTGGTGCCCTCTCGCGCCCGAACAATGTTTCTTGTGGCAACTGTTGGCGTCGCAACCACAGGAGTCGCGACTGCGACTCTGGCTGTTGCTCAGGCCGCTCCGCGGTCATCGGTCGCTCAGGCCTCCGTGAGCGCGGAAATGCCGTCAACTGTCGAGGACTTTCAGCATCCGGGAGCCGCGAACATCCTTCGGGATCGCAAGGTTGAGTTGAAGCAAGGCGACGGGAGGATCATGCTGAAGCCGGGCGACGGGCAGGGCGGGCATGCTTCCTGTCAGGCGGCCGACAATATCTGGGTCGAGTCGCGCATAGATAAGAAGGGCTACTGTTTCGTCGGAATGGCGAAGTCGGGCTTCCTGACGATGGAAATTCCTGATGCCTACGCCATCTGGACCGAGGACCGCGCTGTTCGTGCAACCGTTACTGCTGAGGGCAAGAAGAAGACCGTCGACGCCCCGAAGAATGACGTCACTCCCGTAGGCGAAACCGATGGCAGTTCCGAATGGAAGCGATCCGTCCTGCTTGAACTTCGCCTCGCTGGTTGATGTTCTCCGGAGAGATTGGCAGCTGACAATCCCTCGACCCGTATTTCGATAAGGAAAGAATCATGTCTGGCAGACGTTCGCGCACGGCGTGGATAGCAGGGGCTCTCACCGCCAGTGTCGCGACCGGCTTGTTGACCGGTACGTCGGCACGAGCTGTTGTGGGCGATGAAGTCAAGGACGGCACGTACGCGTTCACCGCGAAGCTCGACGTCGGCAGCAGCGTGCGGAGTTGCTCCGGTGCGCTGGTCGAGGAGCAGTGGGTGATCACTGCGGCGAGCTGCTTCGCTGACACGCCTGGTGCCAAGGTCGTGGCCGGGGCCCCCAAGCAGAAGACCACCGTGACCGTCGGCCGTGCGGATCTCACGGGCAAGGCCGGCACCGTGGCGGACGCCGTCGAGCTCGTACCTCGTGAGGGGCGCGACCTTGTGATGGTCAAACTCGCCAAGCCTGTGACCGGCGTTGCCCCGCTCGCTGTGGGCACTGACGCGCCTAGGAAGGGCGAGCAACTGCGGGTAGCAGGTTACGGGCGTACGGAGACCGCGTGGCTGCCCAACCGCCTGCACAGCGCCTCGTTCACGGTGGGAGCAACGGACGGCACCACAGTCGGTCTCAACGGTAAGTCCGAATCCGACGTCGTCTGCAAGGGTGACGCCGGCAGCCCTGCCTTCCGGGAGAAGGATGGTCGCCTGGAGCTGGCCGCCGTCAACAGCCTCTCCTGGCAGAAGGGCTGCATCGGCAACGAGGGCGAAACCCGGGAAGGCGTCACCGACGTTCGCGTGGACGACGTCGCCGACTGGATTCAGCAAGTCTCTTCCCGCACGCTCCTGCCCCGGGCGAACTGGAGCAACGCGATGCATTTGGCCTCGGGCTACTTCACCGGCGGTTCGGCGGGCGGCCAGCGGCACATGGACCTGTTCGTCGTCTGGAAGGACGGTTCGGCCAGCCTCTACCGGGCCGCCGACCACCACGACCGGAAGTACCCGTTTTCCCGTGAGCACAAGGTCGCGAACGCTGGAAGCTTCTGGACGAGGGCTCGTGCCGTTACCGGCGGCAGCTTTGCCGGGGACGGATCGGACGGCATCACCGTGCGCTGGTCCAACGGCAAGGTGTCGACCTACACGCACCTGGACGAGAAGGGCGTCCATGATGAGAAGGTGCTATTTGACCCCGCGCCCGACTCGTACTGGAAGCGGGCCCGCTTGATCACTGCCGGCCGCTACACCGACAACGCGCTCCGCGACGACCTGCTCGTCCTGTGGGAGAACGGCTCGGTCTCGATGTACACCGACGTCGGCACCAAGGGACTCAAGGGCTGGAAGCAGCTCCACGACGCGGACAAGAGCTGGACCAATGCCGCTCAGCTCAGCTCAGGCGAGTTCACCGGGAAGAAGACCGCCGACCTGGTCATCCGCTGGAAGGACGGCGATACCACCATCTTCCCCGGTGTCGACACTGACGGTTTCCACGGCCGCACCCGCATAAGGGATGTCGGCAGTCCTTGGAAGAATGCCCAGGTGCTCAATGTGGGAGCCTTCGCCGCCAATGTTGTCCCGAATGACATCCTCATTCGCTGGAATGACGGCAACCTCAGTTACTACCCAGGCGTCGACGTCAAGGGCACGCATGGAGAGGTCCAACTCGTAGGCTGACGTGAGGGTTGCGCGGCCTGCTCTGGGATCGTCCTGCTTCCAGCGCTGGTCATCCTGCCGTCTCCCGCACTCCGGCAAAGGGCCGAGAGGCGGCTGGCGCCCAGAACACCGGATTCGCGCCGATCTGGTGCGCTGCCAGTACCCATACGCCTGGTGCGACAGTTCGGCCACCAGTACCTCCAGCGTCGCCTCCGTATGGAGCGCAACGCCCAGGGCGGTCACGGCGGAGGCCAGATCCAGGTCCCAGTCCGCGTTGACCGGTCGGCTGTCGAGCGCCAGCTGCGTGATGCTTATGGTCCGGGCGGGGAGGCGCTACAGATTCCCGCCCGCCCGGACCGCTACAGCAGGTGGTCGGCCTTGCCGGCTTTGATGTCGCGGATGAGGGTGTGCAGGGCTTCCCGCGTATCCGTGAGGTAGGTTTCCTCCTGCCCGGCGACTGCTATGTACGCGTTGCCGTTGGCATCGGTGCCGAGGCGGAAGCAGTTGGAACTCTCGGCGGAGAAGGGCTCTTCCCATGTGATGTCGGGCACGGTGTCAACTCCTATCGGGTGCTGGTGAGGGCGAGTATGAAGTCCCGGGACTTGCTGGAGTCGAGGGAAGCCCTGTTCATCCAGTCCAGCCGGGAACGGCACCACCCTCACCTCCACTTGGCTCAGCTCACTCATCTTGCACAGGTGCGAGCAACTGTGCGCGCATGACCTTCATTCCACCGAATTCGATGCGCGGGGCCGCTTCCTGGATCTACGCGGCGTAGGCGGTCGGGTCGGGGCAGTGCAGTACCTGCTGGCGCTGCATTCGCAGCCGTTGCATGACGCTTATGGTCCGGGCGGGGAGGCGCTACAGGTTCCCGCCCGCCCGGACCGCTACAGCAGGTGGTCGGCCTTGCCGGCTTTGATGTCGCGGATAAGGGTGTGCAGGGCTTCCCGCGTATCCGTGAGGTAGGTTTCCTCCTGCCCGGCGACTGCTATGTACGCGTTGCCGCTGGCATCGGTGCCGAGGCGGAAACAATTGTTTCCCTCTCCGCAGAAGGGTTCTTCCCAACGGATCTCGGGCACGATCTGGCTCCTCATAGACTGCGAATGATGCTGTGAATGAAGTCTCGTGATGCTTTCGGCGACAGACACGCGTCGTCCATCCAGTCCAAGTGCGCGCGGTACCTGGCTAGTTGTAGATCCGTGTGCATGAACTCAGGTCCATGCGCAGAGTCGAGCTGCACCGTATTCAGTTGGGGTACAGGCCCTTCCGCGTAGAGCAAAGCATGCCCGGCTCCAGGGAAGGAGCCGCGATCCACAGGCAATACGCGTACACGGACGTTGTGCCGTTCGCTCGTCTCGATGAGTGCTTTGAGCTGTTCCCTGGTCGCGTCGCGACCGCCGAAGAGCATACGAAGAGCGGCCTCGTGTATGTATCCCACGTATCCGACTGGCTGTTCGCGAGTCAGCACGCGCTGCCGCCCCATGCGATGCGCCACGCGTAGCTCGATTTCGAGACGCGAGAGTGCTGGCAGTACGGCCGCGAAGATGCTGCGTGCGTAGTCCTCGGTCTGGAGGAGGCCGGGCACGTGAACCGTCTGCATGGTCTGGATGCGGGTCGAGTGCCATTCCAGCTCGACGATGTCCAGTAGTCCTGATGACAACTTGCCCCGGTACTCGTCCCACCAACGTGGCTGGGGTGGCTCGGTGAGTTCGATGAGAGCGGACAGATATCGCTCGTCCGGGCACGCGCAGTGCGTAGCCAGAGTGCGCAGGCGATCAGGGCTGATGTTGCGGGTGCCTGACTCGATGTTCGAGACCTTGCCCCGGTCGATCCCCAGCAGCCCGGCGACGTACTCGGCGGTGAGTCCAGCCTCGGTGCGCATCTTCTTGATCTCGGCGCCAAGTCTGCGTTGTCGCTGCGTAGGTGTGGTGCGTGGGGGCATCGATGGCCCTTCCTCCTCGGTACGCGACCCAGTCTGCCGGGTGCGGCCCGCGCAATCCATCTGGGGTGAAGTTCCACTCTAGTGGTGGCGCAGGTACCACTCGCTGTCGTACCTTAAGTGACGCGAAGCTCACGCAGCGCGAGATCGAAGAGCATCACGCGAGCCTGCCCGTGTCCTCCTGCCCTGGGAGGGGTGTGCCCGCGCCAGGGAGACGAGCCACGGCCCCACCCCGCGTCCCCCTCGACACCCCACCACTGAGCGGAGTTGCCATGCCTCAGAAAACACCCATCCCCGTACCGGCGAAGCCCGTCTCCACCTACGGGACGCCTTCCAGCATGTGGACCGGAAACGGGGCCCCGTCCGGCCTCCTGCCGCACGCCGTCGTCGCGCCGTTCGCCTTTCAGGCCGTTCCGAGGTTCACCCAGTGCCCGCCGCCGCCCCCGGACCTCAAGGAGCCATCCCGCGCGAAGCTCGTCTACGGGCTGACGCTTCCGTCGGCCTCCGAGACGCCGACCGTCGTGCAGGAGGCGGCCGAAGTCATGCTCGAAGTGCATGGTGTTGAGGAGGAGCTGATGGATCCGGCGCTTCTTCTCGTGTATGAACTCACGGTGCACGCCTGCCGGTTCACCGGAGCGGGCGAACTGGTGCAGGTGGTGATCCGCCGGGACGGGGACGCGTTTCAGGTGACGGCCCATGACACTCACGCCCCTCACGCCCACCGCCGCCTCGCCGCCGCATGCGACGAGCGCCGGAGGGGCTCGCTCTCGGACGTCCGCGAACTATCCGAGAGGCATCACGGGGAGTGGGGGTTCGGCACCGCGTATCCGCCCGCTGCCGGTGTGTGTACGTGGGCCACGCTCGTACACACACCGCACTCTTCCCCGGACGCGGAGGTCTCCCAGGGGCGAGCCGACTGACCCTGTAGCCGCCCCCTTCGGGCGTGACCGCCGGCCCCGCGCACTTCCCTTCAGCCCATTTTCAAGATCGATCCGGATTGGTAGTCACGCAGTCGGTCACACACAACGAATCAGGGCCGGTGACTCGTACGAG
>NZ_JBHVHQ010000338.1:0-8480 GCF_042800135.1 Streptomyces sp. NPDC057654
GCTCCTCCTGCCGCGCCGGGCGCTCGCGCGGTACGAACGCCACGTGCCGGTGCCCGCGCCGCAGGTCTATCCGCAGCCGCAGGCCGCCCACCCGGGCGAGCGCGAGGCCGACGCCGACCGCCGCGAGCAGGGAGATCAGGCCGCCGGTGAAGAAGCCGATGCGGGCCCCGTACTGGTCGGTGATCCAGCCGACCAGCGGTGCGCCCACCGGTGTGCCGCCCATGAAGACCATCATGAACAGGCTCATGACGCGCCCCCGCATCGCGGGGTCGGTGGCCAGCTGCACGCTGGAGTTGGCCGTCACGTTGATCGTCAGGCCGACCGTGCCGATGATCACCAGCAGCACGGCGAAGACCCCGATGGAGGGCGAGAACGCCGCCGTCATCTCCAGCGCGCTGAAGACCACCGCCGCGCCGACCAGCAGCCGCAGCCGCGAGGTGCCGCGCCGGGCCGCGAGCAGCGCGCCGGCCAGCGAGCCGGCCGCCATGAGGATGTTGAACAGGGCGTACGTCCCGGCGTCCGAGTGGTAGACGTCGTTGGCGAACGCGCTGAGCCAGACCGGGAAGTTGAAGCCGAAGGTCCCCACGAAGCCGACGAGGACGATCGGCCAGATCAGCTCCGGCCGCCCGGCGACGTACCGCAGGCCCTCCTTCAGCTGGCCCTTGCCGCGCGGCACCTGCTCGGCCTTGTGCAGCTCGCTCGTACGCATCATCAGCAGGCCGGCGAGCGGCGCCACGAACGAGACGCCGTTGAGCAGGAACGCCCAGCCGCTGCCGACGGCGGTGATCAGCGCGCCCGCGACGGCGGGGCCGATCAGCCGGGCGGACTGGAAGTTGGCGGAGTTGAGGCTGACCGCGTTGCGCAGATCGTCCTGGCCGACCATCTCGACGACGAACGCCTGGCGGGCGGGGTTGTCGATGACGGTGACGAGACCGAGGACGAACGCGGTCACGTACACATGCCAGACCTGGACCTGGCCGCTGAGCGTCAGGGCGGCCAGGGCGAGACCGGTGAGGCCCATCGCGGACTGGGTGATGAAGAGGAGCTTGCGCTTCGGGTAGCGGTCGGCGAGGACGCCGCCGTACAGCCCGAAGAGCAGCATGGGCAGGAACTGGAGCGCCGTGGTGATGCCGACGGCCGTGGAGGAGCCGGTCAGGCTGAGGACGAGCCAGTCCTGGGCGACGCGCTGCATCCAGGTGCCCGTGTTGGACACCACCTGTCCGGTGGCGAAGAGCCGGTAGTTACGCACCCTCAGCGAGCTGAAGGTCCCGCCCCGTGGCTTGGGCTCGGCGGGTATGTCGTCGTCGGTGTTCGGTGCGGGTGCGGAGTCTGCTCCGGGTCCCGTACTCAAAATGGGGTCGCCTCCTAGGCGCATGGTCGGTCTTACAGGTGCGCGAGCTTCTCCAGCACGGGTGCGGCGGCGCGCAGCGTCGCCCACTCGTCCTCGTCCAGCTCCTTGACCAGCTCGGCGAGCCAGGCGTTGCGCTTGCGCCGGCTCTCTCCGAGCATGGCCTCGGCCTGCTCGGTCTGGGTGACCACCTTCTGCCGGCGGTCCTCCGGGTGCGGTTCGAGCCTGACCAGCCCCTTGGCCTCCAGGAGCGCCACGATGCGCGTCATCGACGGCGGCTGCACGTGCTCCTTGCGGGCCAGCTCGCCGGGTGTGGCGGAGCCGCAGCGGGCGAGGGTGCCGAGCACCGACATCTCGGTCGGGCTCAGCGACTCGTCGACTCGCTGGTGCTTGAGCCGACGGGACAGACGCATGACGCCGGAGCGCAGGGCGCTGACGGCTTCGGCGTCGTCCGTGGGGGCTGAGATGTCCTCCGCCACGGGCGCAGGGCTGGACAGTTCCGGCATGGTCGTTAGCATAACTCATTACTCCGTCTAAGGAAAACCGGAAAACGGGCTGGTCCGCGTGTGTCACGGCGGCTTCACCCGTACGGGTGAGCGCACGCGGGAAAACAACCGCCGGACCGGCCGCCCCCTGGACCCTGGCACGCATGGGATCAAGGGTGCTCAGCCTACGGATGGACGGCGACCTGCTGGACCGGGTCCGGCAGCACGCCGAGAAAAGAGGAATGAGCGTCCAGGACTACGTGGTCCGGACGCTCATTCGGGACGACTTCGACGAGCGGTTCCAGCGCTCCGTCGACGCGACGGAGGAGTTCTACTCCGCCCCGCCGCCGTGACGGTCCCCTCGCCTCTCCTTCACTACTTCACGCCGAGGAGCTGTTCGATCGGGTTGAGCAGGAAGTAGACGAGGAAGCACGCCCCGACCACGCTCAGCAGCCACGGGATCTCGCGGGCCCGGCGGTCGGCGATCCGCAGCAGGATGAAGGCGAGCACGCCGATCCCGATGCCGTTGGTGATGCTGTAGGTGAACGGCATCGAGATGATCGTCAGGAACGCCGGGATCGCGATGGTGAAGTCGCTCCAGTCGATCTCCCGGACGTTGGCCGACATGATCAGGAAGCCGACGACGAGCAGCGCGGGCGTCGCGGCCTGCGAGGGCACCACGGTCGCCAGCGGCGTGAAGATCAGCGCCAGCAGGAACAGCCCGCCGGTCACGAAGTTCGCCAGGCCCGTACGGGCGCCCTCGCCGACGCCCGCCGTGGACTCCACGAAGCAGGTGTTGGCGGACGCCGAGCCGAGCCCGCCGGCCGCGACCGCGACGCCGTCCACCATCAGGATCCGGCCCATGCCCGGCAGCTGGCCCTTCTCGTCCGTCAGCCCGGCCTCCTCGCCGACGCCGATGATCGTGCCCATCGCGTCGAAGAAGCCGGACAGCAGCACGGTGAAGACGAAGAGGCAGCCGGTGAGAATGCCCACCTCGTGGAAGCCGCCGAACAGGCTGATGTCGCCGATGAGCGAGAAGTCGGGCGCGCCCACGACGTTGTCCGGGACGGTCGGCACCGACAGGCCCCAGCTCGCGTCCGGGATGGTCGCGATGGAGTTGATGATGATCGCCACGACGGCCATCGCGACGATGCCGATCAGGATCGCGCCGCGCACCTTGCGCACGGTCAGTACGAACATCAGCCCCAGGCCGATCACGAACACCAGCACCGGCCAGCCCTGGAGCTGGCCGCCGGTGCCCAGGCCGAGCGGGACGGTGGTGTGCGCGGCGTCCGGGTTGCGCGAGACGAACCCGGCGTCGACCAGGCCGACCAGCGAGATGAACAGCCCGATGCCGATCGCGATGGCCCGGCGCAGCCCGCCCGGGATCGCGTCCATCACGCGCTGCCGCAGCCCCGAGGCGACCAGCACCATCAGCACCAGACCGGCCAGCACCACCATGCCCATCGCTTCCGCCCAGCTCATCTTGGGCGCGAGCTGGAGCGAGACGACGGCGTTGATGCCCAGGCCGGCGGCGCAGGCGATCGGCACATTGCCGATCGCGCCCATCAGGATCGTGGTCAGGCCCGCCATCAGGGCGGTGGCGGTGACCAGCTGGGCGTTGTCGAGCTGGTGGTGGAACTTGTCCTCGCCGCTGCCCAGGATGATCGGGTTCAGGACGATGATGTAGGCCATCGCGAAGAAGGTCGCCAGCCCGCCGCGGAGCTCACGGGAGACGGTCGAACCGCGCTGGGAGATCTTGAAGAACGCGTCGATCGGGTTCTTGGGCGGCGTCGGGAGCGGCGGCTTGGCGTCGACCGGAGCAGTGGCCGAGGGGGACATGCGGGACCTCAGTCGTACGGGCCTCCGGGGAGGCGCGGAAAGGCGAGCGGGACTGCGGGGACCGGACCGATAGCGCCGATAACTCTGCACACTCTGGAGCCGAACAGACCCTCTTTGGACGATCTGACGAAAGAAACCAGTCAGATACGAGCGGTTTCAGTATGAATAAACAAGCCATCAATTGCTATCTCCGCGCGTAGACCCCTATGAACCATCGGTTCCGCTCGCGCCGTGGGCGCGGCGGGCCGCGCCGACACCACCGTCTAGGCTGGAGCGCATGACGAAGTGGACTCCACGGCACGAGGCGCCTGAGCCCTATGAGGGCAATGTCGTCGCCACCATTACCGGCGGCACCATCGCGTGGTTCGTCCTCTTCCTCGCCCAGCTGCCGTTTTATGGGTGGTTCCAGGACAACAGGCATCTGTGGTGGCTGTGGACGTGTCTGGCGGCGGGGGTGCTGGGGTTGGTGGGGGTTTGGTACGTGCGGAAGCGCGACGCCGCCATTCGTCGGCACGTGGCCAAGGCGGCGGGGCCGCAGGGCGACGCGTAGCTTTTTCGGGGCTCTGCCCCGGGCCCCGGTCCTCAATCGCCGGACGGGCTGGATTGGGCTGGCCTGGGTTGCCTCGGTGCTCTCAAGCGCCGGGTGGGCTGGAGTGGGCCGGCCTGGTTGCCTCGGTGCCCTCAAGCGCCGGGCGGGCTGGGAAGGGGACGCCTCTCCTGGCTGGGCGGTTGATGAGATGTCTGCCACGCCGCCGATCGCGTATATCCAAGGGGTGAACCTGACGTGAGCCCCGTACCGTCGTTGGCATGACCGATCCGGCGCAGACCGCAGTCGAAGAGCCCGTACCGCCGTCGGGGCACCCCGGGCTGACCACCGCGCAGGTTGCCGAGCGGGTGTCGCGCGGTGAGGTCAACGATGTGCCGGTGCGGTCGTCGCGGTCGACTACGGAGATCGTCCGGGCCAACGTCTTCACGCGCTTCAACGCCATCATCGGCGTGCTCTTCCTGGTCATTCTCGTCGTCGGGCCCATTCAGGACGGGCTGTTCGGCTTCGTGATCGTCGCCAACACGGCGATCGGCATCATCCAGGAGCTGCGCGCCAAGAAGACGCTCGACAGTCTTGCCGTCATCGGCGAGTCCAAGCCCACCGTGCGAAGGAACGGTACGGCGGCCGCGATCCCCACCGGGGAGATCGTGCTCGGCGACACCATCGAGCTCGGTCCCGGCGACAAGTGCGTCGTGGACGGCGAGATCCTGGAGGCCGACGGGCTGGAGATCGACGAGTCGCTGCTGACCGGTGAGGCCGACCCGGTGCTGAAGAAGCCCGGCGACAAGGTGATGTCGGGTTCGTTCGTGGTGGCGGGCGGCGGCGCGTTCACCGCGACGAAGGTCGGGCGCGAGGCGTACGCGGCGCAGCTCGCCGAGGAGGCGTCCCGCTTCACGCTCGTCCACTCCGAGCTGCGCACCGGCATCAGCCAGATCCTCAAGTACGTGACGTGGATGATGGTGCCGACCGCGCTCGGCCTGATCATCAGCCAGCTCGTCGTGCAGAACCACGACTGGCGCGAGGCCGTCCGCCGGGTCATCGGCGGCATCGTGCCGATGGTCCCCGAGGGCCTGGTGCTGCTGACGTCCGTGGCCTTCGCGATCGGTGTGATCCGGCTCGGGCGCAAGCAGTGCCTGGTGCAGGAGCTGCCCGCGATCGAGGGGCTGGCCCGCGTCGACGTCGTCTGCCTCGACAAGACGGGCACCCTCACCGAGGGCGGCATGGACGTCACTGAGCTGCGACCGCTGAGCGGCGCCGACGAGTCGTACGTGCACCAGGTGCTCGGCGCGATCGGCCAGTCCGACCCCCGCCCCAACGCTTCCCTCCAGGCGATCATCGACGCCTATCCGGCCGCCGACGGCTGGCACTCCACCGAGGCCCTGCCGTTTTCCTCCGCCCGCAAGTACAGCGGCGCGGCCCTCGGCGGACCGGACGGTGAGGAGAGCACCTGGCTGCTGGGCGCGCCGGACGTCCTGCTGCCGGACGGCGACGCGTCCCTCGCCGAGATCGACGACTTGAACGCGCAGGGGCTGCGCGTACTGCTGCTGGCCCGTACGGAGCGGGGGCTGGACGACCCGCGTGTGGCGCAGGGCGTACGGCCTGCCGCGCTCGTCATCCTGGAGCAGCGGCTGCGGCCGGACGCCGCCGAGACCCTGGGGTACTTCGCCGAGCAGGATGTCGCGGCGAAGGTCATCTCCGGCGACAACGCCGTCTCGGTGGGCGCGGTCGCCGGGAAGCTCGGCATGTCCGGCGCGGAGAACCCCGTCGACGCCCGGCGGCTGCCCTCCGACCGGGACGAGATGGCGGCTGTGCTGGAGGACGGCGCGGTCTTCGGGCGCGTCAGTCCGCAGCAGAAGCGGGACATGGTGGCCGCTCTCCAGTCGCGCGGCCACAACGTGGCGATGACGGGCGACGGCGTCAACGACGTGCTGGCCCTCAAGGACGCCGACATCGGCGTCTCAATGGGCTCCGGCTCCGAGGCGACGCGGGCCGTCGCGCAGATCGTGCTGCTGAACAACAGCTTCTCGACGCTGCCGTCGGTGGTGGCGGAGGGCCGCCGCGTCATCGGCAACATCACGCGCGTCGCGACGCTGTTCCTGACGAAGACCGTCTATTCGGTGCTGCTGGCGATCCTCGTCGTCTGCTCCCAGGTCCCGTACCCCTTCCTCCCCCGCCATCTGACGCTGCTGTCGACGCTGACCATCGGCGTGCCCGCCTTCTTCCTGGCCCTGGCCCCCAACAAGGAGCGCGCCAAACCGCACTTCGTCCGCCGGGTGATGCGCTACTCCATCCCCGCCGGCGTCATCGCGGGCGCCGCTACCTTCGTCGCCTACCTGCTGGCCCGGCACTACTACACCGGTCCGGGCTCGCTCGACGCCGAGACGAGCGTCGCGACGCTGACGCTGTTCATCGTCTCCATGTGGGTCCTGGCGATCATCGCCCGCCCGTACACCTGGTGGCGTATCGCGCTGGTCCTGGCGATGGCGGCCGGGTTCCTGATCGTGCTCGTGACGCCGTGGCTCCAGACGTTCTTCGCGCTCAAGCTCGTCGGCACGACCATGCCGTGGGCCGCCGTCGGCATCGCGGTCGTCGCGTCGGCGGTGCTGGAGGTCGTCTGGCGCTGGGTGGGCAAGCGGTTCCCGGTCTGAGACTCTCTTCACGGAACGTGCGCGGCGACTCCGCAGAGTGACCGTGTCGAGCTCCCGTCGTTGGGCGGAATGCGGCCCGGGGATTCCGTGGCGCGGTCTGAACAGGGAATACCGGGCCCGGCGCCCGGCGGCGGAGGGACACGCGATCGTGGACATGCAGGCTGCGGGCAGGCGGGTCGGGGCAGTGGGCGCGGTCATCGGCGCGGCTACGGGGGCGACGCTGATCCCCGCCGGTACCGCCGAGGCCAACATCATCGGCATCGGGAACGCGGCGTACGGCAACAGCTGCCTCAACGTGGGCCGCGCGACGGCAGCGGGCGGCACGGCCGCGAGCAGCGGCGCGGCGAGCGCCAACCGCCTCGTCCTGCCGCTGCACATGTCCCGCAACCACTGCGGGAACAGCGGCTTCATCTGCACCGCGCTGTTCCGCGCCTCAGTGTGACCGTAACCGCGCCCGCGCCCGTACGGACCGGGGTCCCGGCGGGCGACGCGGCCCTACAGGAGATGCTGGCGCTCAGCGGGCGGGGGCTGCCGCTGCTGCGGGAGTGGGCGGCCGGGCAGCCGCGCTGCGGGGTGGCGCGGGCGCTGCTGGCGCTGGCTGCCGGGGACTCCCTCGGCGAGGCGGCGCTGAAGGACGAGATGGCCGTCGCGTACGACGACGCGCAGTCGGCGGGGCCCCGGGAGACGAGCCTCGTGTACGGGGTGTTCCTGAGCGCCCTGCGGCAGCACCGCCTGACAGCCGATCACTTGGTGGCGCACTTCGACCGGTGGCCCGGGGACGAGGTGGCCGGGTTGCTGCTGGACGCGTTCCACGTCTGCGGTGATCCCGCCTACCGCGAGCGCGGCGACGCGCTGATCGAGGAGCAGTATGTACGGGCGGGTCCCGACAGCTGGGTCTGGGCGGGGTGGCTGGCCTGGGCGCGGGTGGAGCGGGGCCGGGTGGAGGAGGCCCACGAGCTGGCCGGGCAGGCGCTGGCCGTGCACCCCCGGGCCGGTACCGCGATGCACGCCCGCGCGCACGCCGAGCACGAACTCGGCTACGGGCCCGTCGCGTCCGCCGCCCTCGACCGCTGGCTGGCGGACGATCCGCAGGCCGTGCAGTTCCGCCACCTCAACTGGCACGCGGCGCTCCAGTCGATCGCCTGCGGCGACTTCCCCGACGCGCGGCGGCGCGCGGACGCCGTGCTGGCCGACTCGGATGTCGGCATGCGGGCGGCGACGAACTGGCGGCTGCTCCTCGTCGGGCAGGCCCCCGCCGGGCGTACCGACCTCGTGCGCGTACGGGAGCTGCTGGCCGCGCCCGGCGGCACGGCGGAGGTCTTCCACACCTTCAACCTGGCCCTCGCCCTCGCCGTGGAGGCCGCCACGGACGACCTGCGCGCGCTGGCCCGGCGGGCGGCCGGGGACCCGCGCGCCGAGTACCGCGAGGCCCTCGCGCCGGTCGCCGAGGCCCTCGCGCACCTGACCGCCGGCCGCCCCGGAGCGGCGGTGGACCTGCTCACCGCGCTCGGCGGGCGGGTGGAGCGGATCGGCGGGGTGCGGGTGGAGCGGGAGATCGTCCAGGACACCCTGGCCCGCGCGCTGGCCGATGCCGGGGAGCCCGTACGGGC
>NZ_JBHVHQ010000339.1:0-8476 GCF_042800135.1 Streptomyces sp. NPDC057654
CAGGCCGACCGGATCGAACAGCGCGCCATCGCCTGGCTGGACGCCAGCGGCATCTTCGCCAACGACGTCGACCGGGCCTGGAACCTCGCCGCCCACGCCACGGAGTTCAGCTGCCGGGTGGCCCCGCACGGCGAGGAGGAACATCTGTTCCTCCTCGCCATCTGGAACCACTGGATGTTCGCCCTCGACGACGTGCGCCTCGACACCGGCTCACCGGCCGCCCGCCACCTCGACATCATCGACCTCGGCTTCCGCATGACCCGCTGCGTCGAGGCGCCGGGCTCCGGCATGCTCGGCGCGGGCCCGGTGGCCGCCGCCCTCGACGACCTCGTCCGCCGTACCCGGGCGCTGACCACCCCCGTACAGTTCCAGCGGCTCACCGACGGCCTCCGGGACTTCCTGCTGGGGGTGGCCTGGCAGAACGGCAACAGCGCCCGCGGCATCATGCCGAGCCTGGCCGACTACCTGCCCGGCCGGATATCGGATGTCGGCGGCCGGTTCGACGCGGCCCTCATCGAGATAGGCAACAACATCGAGGTGCCGGCCGAGCAGCTGTACTCCGATGCCGTCCGGGCCGTGACCGAGGCCACCGGCCTGATCGTGTCCTGCGACAACGACCTCCTCTCCTATGCCAAGGAGGACAGCCGGCGCGCGAGTGGCCAGCAGCTCGGCCAGAACGTCGTCAACGTCCTCATGCACCACAACCGCTGCACCTTCGACCAGGCGGTCGCCGACGCCCTGGCTGTCCGCGACCGCACCATGACCCTCTTCCTGACCCTGCGCGACCAGCTCCTCGACGACGCCGGACCGGCCCTGCGCCGCTACCTCGAAGGGCTGGGCCACTTCATAGCCGGGAACATACGGTGGTCCGACACCGCACCGCGCTACGCCAGCCCGCGCAACCGCCACGAACTCCCCGTACCCGGCGCGACCTTGAACGTCACCTGGCGGGAGCGCCCCACCGACCCGAGCACCGAGCCCCTGCCCATACCGACCGTGGCCTGGTGGTGGGACCAGCTGCGCGTACCGCGTCAGAGCCCGCGCCACCACCGGGCCAGCGACTGCCACCAGGATTTGAGCAGCAGCGGCGCACTGGCCGGCGGCTCCGGGGCCGTCGCGGGCGGCTGACGGAGCGCCTCGGCCGCGGCGTCCTCCTCCGCGAACGACGCCTCCCACGCGGCGCCCGGATCGGGCGCGGGAGGCTGCTGGGCCTGGCGGGTGAACTGCACCGGAAGCGCGTCCAGATGACGGACCATCAGCGACGAGGTCCAGCTCAGCTCGGACTCCTCGCAGGAGATCACGAGGTCGGGCAGCCGGGTCAGCAGCGTCTCGATGCCCGTGTCCGCGATGGCCCGGCCGATGTCCTGGCCGGGGCATTCGTGGGTGCCGCCGCTGAACGCCAGATGGGACCGGTTGCCGTGGACCGGGGCCATCGGGTCGGGGCGGATCACGGAGTCCGTGTTCGCCGCGGCGAGCCCGATCACCAGGGCGTCACCGGCCTTGATCTGCTGGCCCGCGAGCTCGGTGTCCTGCGCCGCCCAGCGGCCGAGGATCGTCGTGAACGGCGGCTCGTCCCACAGCACTTGCTCCACCGCGTCGGGCCACGTCATATGGCCGCCCGCCAGGTGGGCGCGGAAGCGCGGATCGGTGAGAATCATCTTCAGCGTGTTCGCGATCAGGTTCGCGGTGCTTTCGAACGCCGTGATGAGGACGAGCCGCAGATGGTGCACGACCTCCTCGTCGCTGAGCTTCGAGGGGTGTTCGAGCAGCCAGCTCGTGAGGTCGAGACCGGGGCTGCCGTGCTTGCGGGCCACCAGTTTGCTCAGCGTCTCCTGGAGGAACGCGTTGCTGGCGACCGCCGTCTCCGTGCCCTTGACCATGTCACGAGCGGCCTCGACCAGCCGCGGACCGTAGTCGTCCGGCATGCCGAGCAGCGTCGTCATCACCAGCATCGGCAACGGCTCCGCGAAGTGGTGCACCAGATCGCCGGTGCCCTCGGTGCAGAAGGCGTCGACCAGCTCGTGGGAGAAGCGCGTGATGTGGCGGCGGATGCCCCGGCGGTCGAAGCGGTCCAGGCTGTCGTTGACCGCCCCGCGCCAGCGCTCGTGCACCTGACCGTCGGCGAAGACGCAGATGGGCTGCCACGCGGAGACGGGCGCCAGCGGATGGTCCGCGGTGAGCCGGCCCTCGCGCAGGGCGCTCCAGTGCCGCGAGTCGCGGGAGAACCGGGTGGGCGTACGGACCACCTCCAGGTTCTCGCGGTAGCCGAGCACCAGCCAGGCAGGGAGGTCGCCGTCCAGCAGTACGGGCGCGACCGGGCCGTGCCGTTCACGCAGCCGCTCGTACAGCGCCATGGGGTCGGTCTCGGCGTCGGGCCCGTACAGCCGGGTGATCCCGCCGGAGCCGCCGCCGTGCGCCGGGCACTGCGGCGGCGGCGCGAGGGGGGACTGGGCGCGGGCGTGTTCGTCGGGGAAGGTCACTGTCGCTCCGGGGATACGGTCGTCATGGAGTGGAGGTATCGCATGAGCGCCATCAGGGTGTCGCGGCAGGAGCCGCGGTCGCGGGCGTCGCACTCGACCATGGGCACCTCGTCCGGCAGGTCCATGGCGGACCGCAGCTCACGCATCGGATAGGAGGGCGCTCCGGGGAAGGCGTTGACGGCGACCACGAAGGGCACGCCGCGCTCCTCCAGGCGGCCGACCACGTCGTAACTGACCTCCAGCCGACGGGTGTCGACCAGTACCACGGCGCCCAGGGCGCCCTCGAACAGCCCGTTCCACAGGAACCAGAAGCGCTGCTGGCCGGGGGTGCCGAACAGATAGAGCACCAGCCGCTCGTTGATGCTGATCCGGCCGAAGTCCATCGCCACGGTGGTCTCGGTCTTCTCCTCCACCCCGGCGATGTCGTCCACCCCCACGCCGGCCTGCGTCATCGTCTCCTCGGTGGTCAGCGGGCGGATCTCGCTCACCGAACCGACGAGGGTCGTCTTTCCGACGCCGAAGCCACCGACGATCACCACCTTCACCGCCGTGGCGGCGGAGGCGGGGAGGTAGTCCTCGCTCCTGGGGCCGGTGTACGCGTCAGAGATTCTGTAGTCCATGCATCACCGCCTCAAGAAGCTGGATATCGGGCAGCGCGGCGGCCGGTACCGGAGGCCGTGCTTCAACTTGCTCCCGTGCGACCAGCTCGTCCAGCAGTACGAGCAGGGTGCTGACGGGCAGGGTCAGATACGCGGAGATCTCGGCCACCGAGAGGGGGTAGTCGCACATCCGCAGAATCGCGGCCTGCTCGGGCTGTAACCCCGAGTCCGGCACGGACCGGGTCACGATCAGCGTCACCAGGTCGAGAGGGCCCTTGTGCTGCACCGGACTCGCGTCGTCGGAGATGGTGAACAGCCGTTCGGGGTTGCCCGGGTCCCAGGCGCGGCGTCGCGCCTCGCTCATGTCACCGGTCCGCTGACCCGCGGCGGGCTGGTGAGGTGCTCACCGATACGGGCCACCAGATCGCGCATCTGCTGCCCCATCAGGCCCGTGTCCACGTCGTCGTCGGCCAGTACCGCGAGATACGCGCCCGGCCCGGCCGCCATCATGTAGAAGAAGCCGCCGCTGACCTCGATCACGACCAGTCTCATATGCCCGTCGCCGTGCGGGAATTCGGTGGCGACGGCCGTCGACAGGCTCTGGAGGCCGGCACAGGCGGCGGCGAGCCGGTCGGCGGCGTCGGTGTCCGGGCCGTGCTGGGCCATGCGCAGGCCGTCGGAGGACAGCACGATCACGTGGCGGGTCTGGGGAACACCTGTCGCCAGATCCTTGAGCATCCAGTCCATGTTGAACCGCAGCTGCGTCACTTGGCTACTCTTCCTTGTCTGACATTGCGTCGCTGTTCGGCTGACCCGAATCGGCCGCGGGCGTCAAGCCGTTGAAGCCGCTCATGAAGGAGTCGATCCACAGACCGGGCTCCCGGGGCGGCTCGCTCTCGACGGGCTTGCGCGGCGAGTTCACGTTCGCGGGTTCACGGAACGAGCGGATGCGCGGGGTGTTGGGCATGCGGCGCCGTCGCTGCGGGAGTCCTTCCCCGTCGTACTCGGCGGCCGGTGGCTCTTCCATGGGCGGCGGCACCTGCGGAGGCGGTGAGCCCGGACGCCTCTTGATCTTGGGGGGCGGGAAGGTGGCGGCCCGGGCCACCTCGCCACCGGGCGCGTGGGTCGGCCGGATGATGTCCTGCGGGGCGACCAGGACGGCCCGGACGCCGCCGTAGGCGGAGGGGCGCAGCGAGATCAGGAAGTCGTGCGTCTTGGAGAGCCGGCTGACCACGGCGAGGCCCAGCCGCGGCGCCTCGCCGAGATCGTCCAGGTCCAGGCCGCCGTGCATCGAGTTCAGCACCGCCTCCGCGCGCCGCCGGGTCTCGTCGGTGAGTCCCACGCCGGAGTCCTCGATCTCGATGGCCACGCCCGACTGCACCTGGATCGCGGTGAGATGCACGCGCGTCTCCGGCGGGGAGTACCGCGTGGCGTTGTCGAGCAGTTCGGCGACGGCGTGGATCAGCGGCTCCACCAACGGGCCCTCGATCGCGACGTCGGCCACCGAATGCAGGTCGACCCGGCGGTAGTCGACAATGCGCGACATGGCGCCGCGCAACACGTTGTACAGCGGGATCTGGTACTTCCACTGGCGCCCCGGCCGCGATCCGCCGAGTACGGCGATGCTGTCGGCCAGCCGTCCGACCAGGGCGTTTCCGTGGTCGAGGTGGAGCAGGTCGCGGAAGAACTCCCGCTGGGCGCCGTGCCGGTCCTCCATCTCCCGGATGTCCGTCGCCTGCTGGTGGACGATGGCCTGTACGCGCCGGGCGATGTTCACGAAGGCGCGCTGCGCGGAGTCGCGCATGCCCTCCTCGGTGTGGACGGCCTCGATGACGGCGCGCAGCAACTGCCGGTGCGCCTTCGCGTACTGCGGTTCCAGCCGGACGATCGGGTGGACGTGACGGAGCACGTCGTCGAGCGGGGTGCCGCGGCGGAGCAGGATCACCGCCGCGGGCAGCATCTCCCGCGCGAGCCGGACGATCTCGGCCTCCTGCTGGTCGAGCCGGCCCTGGAGGGCGGCCTCGCGCTCGGCGGACCGTGCGCGCAGCGACTCGATGAGCCGCCCGCGGCGGATCGCCTCGGCCGCGACGAGCGCGACGGCGAGGGTGGCCACCGTGCCGCACCAGGCCACCGGGGTCCGCGCCTCGGCCGTGACCGCCGCGACCGCGGCCGCCGCGCAGACCGCGACCACGGCGGGGGGCAGCAGCCATATGAAAGCGGAGGTGGGCCGCCTGGCATGGGATGTCGAGCCAATACCAACCATCGAGATCCTTGAACTCTTGGAAAGGGAGGTGAATGGGGGTGAATGGGTTTCGGAGCTGCGTGTGCGAATGGGCGCCGGCCTGTTTTACCTCGAAGAACAGCGGCAGCGCAGCAGTTGGCAGCGGTGTGCTGTGGTCACGGCAACCCACTTCGCGCCATGGAGCGTAGCTTGCCATGCCGGTCTGCGGGACGAAGATGTCATATTCGGAGTGACGCACTGATGAGTGAATTCGAAGGGGGCATAATGCCCGCGCTTTTGTGCACGAATTCTTTTGCGAAGTCACAGGACAGGTGTTCGTTCGATCGCGGGCGTCACCCGTGCCGGTGTTCCTGCCCGGAACCCCGCCCGCGCAGCGCCCGACGCGGCTAGGATCGCCGCACCAGGTACATGTACAGACCGTATGGACAGACCGTCGGGAGAAACCGCCATGACGGGGCATCAGCACGAACAGCGGCACTCCGCCGCCCTGTTCGAGCGCGAACAGGAGATCGCCGCCGCCGAGCGGGCGGTGGACGCCTTCTGCGGACACGCCGCCGAAGGGGATACACCCCGCGGCGGACTACTGCTGTACAGCGGGGAGGCCGGTCTCGGCAAGACGGCGCTGCTGGCAGAGGTGCGGCGCATCGCCATGGAGCGCGGCCACTGCACCGTGCTCTCCGCGCGCGGCGGCGAATCGGTGCGCTCCGTGCCCTTCCACGTCGTACGGCAACTGCTCCAGCCCGCCATCGTGCCGATCTCCGAAGCCGAGCGCCGGGGCCTCTTCGCGGCCTGGTACGACATCGCCGGACCGGCCCTGGGCGTGGCGCCGCCCCGCGACCAGCAGCCCGACCCGCAGGGCGTGCGCGACGGCATCGACTGGGTCGTCACCCGGCTCGCCGTCAGCAATGACCCGCTGGTCCTCATCATCGACGACGCGCACTGGGCCGACGCCGAGTCCCTGGCCTGGCTCACCTCCTTCGCCGTGCGGCTGCCCGAACTCCCGCTCCTCGTCGTCCTCTCCTACCGCCCCGACGAACTCCCCGAGCACGCCCCCGCCTTCGCCGGCCTCGTCGGCGGTCGCGACGTCCGCCCCGTCGCCCTCCGCGAACTCACCCCGGCAGCCGTGGCCGAGCTCGTGCGCACGACCCTCGGCGAGGGCGCCGACGACCCCTTCTGCCGCGAGGTCTGGGCCGTCACCGGCGGCAATCCGTACGAGGCCGTGGAGCTGATCGCCAAGGCCCGGGACCGCGCCATCGAGCCGGTCGAGGACTGTGCCGCGCTGCTGCGCGACCTCGGCGCCGAGGCCCGCGGCACCGGTCTCGTCGCCCGGCTGGCGGGGCTCGGCACGGAGGTCACCCGCTTCGCCTGGGCCGCGGCCGTGCTCGGCACCGAGATCTCGCCCCGGCTCGCGGCCAACCTGGCCGCGGTGTCCCCGGCGACGGCCGCCGAGTGCGCGGACCGGCTGCGCGAGGCCCGTATCCTCACCGGCTCCAGCGATCTCGAATTCGTCCACCCGCTCATCGCCACCGCCATCTACCAGGCCATCCCGGCCGCCTTCCGTACCGCCATGCACGGTCAGGCCGCCTTCGCGGTCACCGAGGAGGGCCACGGTCCGGCCGCGGCCTCCCGGCATCTGCTGGAGGTCCACCCCGAGGACGATCCGGACCTGGTGAAGCAGCTGCGCGCCGCCGCCCAGGAACACCTCGCCGTCGGCGCCCCGCACGCGGCCCGCCGCTGCCTGGAGCGGGCCCTTCAGGAGCCGCCGCCCGACGAGGAGCGCGCGGCCCTCCTGTACGAACTCGGCTGCTCCGCCCTGCTCACCTCGCCGCACACCACCATCGGCCACCTGCGCGAGGCGCTCTCCCTGCCCGGTCTCCCGGAGGAACTGCGGGTCGACGCCACGTACCGGCTCTCCCAGGTGTACGGGCACAACAGTCAACTCCCCGAAGCGGCCGAAGTGGTGGCCGCCGAGGCCTCCCGTACCCCCGCCGGCCCCGGCCTGATGCGGCTCCAGGTCGCGCACTACCTCTGGACGAGCACGCAGGTCGACGAGGTGGACAGCATCGGCCGGGCGCGGCGGATCGCCGCTATAGCCGATCGTCTCGACGGCGCCGACGACGCCGAGCGGGCCCTGCTCGCGCTGCGCGCCTTCGACGGCATGATCCGCGGCGAGAACGCGCTGCGCGTCTCGGAGATCATCGACCGCGCGCTCGTCGACGGACGCCTCACTCCAGGACTGGGCTGGACCAACACCCAGTGGGGGTTCGAGATCCCCTCCGTCATCTGTCTGACCCTCGCCTACACCGACCGGCTCGACGACGTCGCGGACCTGTCCGACGAGGCCGCCCGCGCCTTCGAGATCGCCGGCTGGAGCGGCGCCCACCTCGCGTACGCCCATGACATCGTGGGTCTCGTGCACCGCCGACGCGGGCAACTCGAACT
The DNA here is from genome assembly GCF_042800135.1 of Streptomyces sp. NPDC057654. Taxonomy (NCBI): domain Bacteria; kingdom Bacillati; phylum Actinomycetota; class Actinomycetes; order Kitasatosporales; family Streptomycetaceae; genus Streptomyces; species Streptomyces sp. NPDC057654. The sequence goes on from NZ_JBHVHQ010000339.1 coordinate 7,764, forward strand.
CGCTGAGACGTTTCTCCGCGAGGGACTCCGGCTGGCAGGCCGCCACAGCCCCGGCATGCCCGTCCGGTGGAACGGCACCTGCCTGCTCATCGACACGCTGCTCGCCCGCGGCCATGTGGACGAGGCCCAGGCCGTCGCCAAGGCCAACTCCTTCGGCGCGCCCTACTCACCGGCGATCGTCATGCCCGAAGCCGCCTGTCTCGCCGGACGGCTGCTGCTGGCCCGCGGCTGCCGCGAAGAGGCGGTCATCGAACTGGAGGCCGTGGGGCGCCAGTTGGCCGAGCGTGGCCGCAACAACACCCTGTGGGCGCCCTGGGCCCTCGACCTCGCGGACGCGCTGGCCGACGAGGACCCCGAGCGCGCCCGCGCGCTGTCGGCCGAGGCCGTCCAGCACGCGGCCCGGTTCGGCACCGACACCGCCATGGGAGAGGCGCTGCGCCGCGCGTCGGCGCTCGCCGAGGAGAGCAAAACCCTCTCCATGCTGGAGTGTGCCGTCGACCATCTGCGCCGCTCCCCGAGCCGGTACGAGTATGCGGCCGCCCTGGTGGACCACGGCACGGCGCTCCGGCGCGACGGCCAGTGCGCCGGCGCCGCCGAACAGCTCCGCCAGGGGCTCGGCCTCGCCGAGGACTGCGGGGCGGACGGCGTCGCGAAGAAGGCGCGGGAGGAATTGGCCGCTGTGGGGCTGTGAGACGTGGTGGCAAGGGGAGGGG
>NZ_JBHVHQ010000340.1:0-8470 GCF_042800135.1 Streptomyces sp. NPDC057654
GGGCAGCACCCGGCGGCCTTGCCGCGGTGCGGCCGTCAGTAGTCGAGGTGGCCTGAGACCTTGGCCGTTCCCTTGAATTGCAGGAAAAACTGGGTGCCGTTCAGCACGTCAGTGGCGGCGAGGCCCCATTTGCCCTGGTGCAGGGTGCGCCAGCCGTTGCAGGTCCAGCCGGAGCCTTTCTTGAAGCACGTCTGTACGTCACGGGTCTGGTTGAGCTTGACGTTGATGTCGGCGCATCGGGTGGTCGTGGTGGCGTACGTGCCGCGCTTGGGCCAGTACGAGGGATCGTTGGAGCCGGTCCCCGCGTAACTGGTGAAGGGCGGCGCGTCTTCCAGGCACTTCCGCGCGATGCCGGTGGTGTCCGAGGCCGTGGCGGGGTCGGCCGTCGCGGTGACCGTGCCGCTTCCGAGCAGCAGGGCCGCTGCGGTGAGCGGTACGAATACGAAGGTTTTCCGCATGGTTCAACCCTTTCCTTGGGTGTCTTCGGTGCGGAGCGGGCTGCTTCTTTCGAGCAGGCGGCAGTCGGGTGGTGCAGGCCGGACGGCCATGGCCGCGGAGACGAGTCCAGCGGCTCGTGAGTTGTTCGGCAGCCCATACCGAGCCGCCGAACAACCCGGCCGGTCTGGCCGATGGGGCACTTGCCGCGACAGAGACCCCATCCATAACGTGGAATGTCGCTTCATCCGCTGATCGGGGGCGCGTGTGGGGAGGCCGGAGAAGCAGCTCGACCCCGGGGCCGGGCCGGTTCAGCGATTCGCCTGTGAACTGAGGAAGCTGCGTCAGGAGGCCGGGCTCTCCTACCGGGCCATGTCCCAGCGGGCGGGCTATTCACCCACCGTCCTGTCCCAGGCCGCCGGCGGCGACCGACTGCCGTCCCCGCGCGTCGTACGGGCCTACGCCGACGCGTGCGGCGCGGACCCCGACGAGTGGGAGGAGAGGCGGCGGGCCGCTGCGGAGGAAGAGGCCCGGCAGCCCGCCCCGGACGAGGGGGCCGACGCCGCGGCTCCGCCGTACCGGGGACTCGCCCGGTACGAACCCGATGACGCCGCCCTCTTCTTCGGCCGCGCACGGCTGACCGAGGAACTGGTGGAGCTGGCGGGCCGGAGCAAGGTGACCGTGGTGCTGGGCCCGTCCGGCAGCGGCAAGTCGTCCCTGCTGCGCGCCGGGCTGATCCCCCGGCTGCGTACGGATCCTCACGCCGGGCCGCGGCCGGCGGCGGTACGGATCCTCACCCCCGGCAGCCGCCCGCCGCGAGCAGACGATCCGGTGCTGGCGCCCGCCGACGGGGACGGCGACACCTGGCTGATCGTCGACCAATTCGAAGAGGTCTTCACCCTCTGCCAGGACTCCGGGGAACGGGCGCGCTTCATCGCCGCCCTGCTGGCCGCCGAGGAGCCCGGCCGCCGATTACGCGTCGTACTCGCCGTACGGGCCGACTTCTACCCCCACTGCCTCGAACACCCCGGCCTGGCGGCCGCCGTCCGCCACGCCGGTCTGCCCGTCGCTCCGCTCTCACCCGGCGAACTCCGCGAGGCGATCGTCAAACCCGCGGCCGCGGCCGGTCTGCTCGTCGAACGCGCCCTCACCGCACGGCTGATCAAGGAAGCCGCCGAGGAACCTGGCAGCCTGCCCCTGCTCTCCCACGCCCTGCTGGAGACCTGGCGCCGCCGCCGAGGCCGCACCCTCACCCTCGACGCGTACGAAACCACCGGAGGGCTGCGCGGAGCCATCGCCCAGACCGCCGAAGCCCTCTACACCGGCCTGCCCGACCAGCGCGCGGCGCAGGCCCGCCGGATCCTGCTCCGCCTCATCACCCCCGGCCAGGGCGCGCCCGACACCCGCAGCCCCGTCGGCCGCGCCGAACTCGACGCCGCACCCGGCACCCATACCGGCCACGTCCTCGAACTGCTCGCCCGAGCCCGTCTCGTCACCCTCGACGAGAACACCGTCGATCTGGCCCACGAAGCCCTCATCACCGCCTGGCCCCGCCTGGCGCAGTGGGTGGACGGAGACCGCGAACGCCTCGTCCTGCTGCGACGGCTGAGCGATGCCGCCCGCATCTGGGACGAACTCGGCAGGGAGGAGGCCAGTCTCTACCGGGGTACCCGGCTCACCACCGCGGTGGAAGCCTTCGCGACGCCGGAACGGCACGGTGAACTCACCGCCCTGGAAAGAGATTTCATCGACGCCGGTCTCGCCGCCCGCGCGAGGGAGCACCGTGCCTCGTCACGCGCCGCGCGTCGGCTGCGTACGCTCACCCTCACCGGGTGCCTCCTCCTCGTCCTCGCCCTCATCGCCGGAGGCATAGCCTGGCAGCAGAGTCGGCTCAGCTCGCGTGAACAGCGGCTGACGGCGGCGCGCCGGGTCGCTCAGGTGGCGCAGGGGCTGCGGTGGACCACCCCGAGGACAGCGGTGCGGCTGAGCATCGCCGCGTGGCGCGTCGCGGAACTGCCCGAGACCCGCTCCGCGATGGTGGCGGCCATGGCCCAGCGGACGGAGGCCGTGCTCGCGATCCCCACGACGGGCCCCATGGAAGGGCTCACCTCGCTGAGCGGCGACGGCCGGACCCTGCGGGTGTTCTCCGGCAGTGACCGGCTTGAGGAGTGGGACGTCGCGGACCACCACCGCGTGGCCTCACGCCGGATCGGGGGAATCGGGGGAATCGGGGGAAACGGGGCGAACGGGGTGAACAGGGGCCGTGCCGGCCTGACCGGCGGCGTCAGCCCTGACGGGAGGTATGTCGTCCGGGCCAGGACCGATGATTCCGCGCACGTCATGCTGTGGGACACGGTCGCCGGCACACGACGCGAGCTTCCCGCCATGGCCCGCACCGACCCGAACGCGTTCGGAGTCTTCTGGGCGGACAGCAGCCGGATGCTGGGCATCACCGTCGGCGACCACGTCGAACTGTGGGACATCCAGGACCTGCGCAGGGCGCTGAGCTGGAAGGCCGGCGCCGCTTCCAAGGGCCACGTCCGCCGGGCGGCGAACCGGCTGCGACTCAGCGTCAGCCGCGACGGGCGGCTCGCGGCCCTGTGCGGGCCGGGAGGCCGTTTGGAGCTGTGGGACGTGTCGGCCCGACGCCGCCTGAGCGACGGGTGGCCGCGGAAAGGGTCCGTGCTCGGGGACTGCGCGCAGGCGGTTCTCCACTTGAGTGCCGACGGCCGGTCTCTGGGCGTTCTCGACCGCTCCGGCCTCCGCATCCTGGACAGCGCGTCGGGGCGGCGGACCGTCGCCATCGCGTACCCGCTCCTGCGCTCCTTCAGCTTCAGTTCCGACATGAGGTTCGTGGTGGCCGCGAGCGCGGACGAGGTACTGCTGTGGCGGCTCGACGCCCAGGCGGACAGCCCGGCAGACCAGACGGACCAGACAGACCAGACGGGTCAGACGGGCGAAGGGCGGGCCGTGGATCAGCGCGAGGCCGCGGCCCCTGTCTTCCGGCACCCGCTGTTCGGCGACGAAGCCGCCTCGGTCACCATCGACACCGGCGCCGGCCGTATCCGGTATCTGGGGTCCGGGGCCGGCGAGGAAGCACTCGTACGCACCATCGATCCCGGGCCCGCGCTCACCGCAGCCTGGCAGCCGACCCCGGCCGGCGCCTCCCTTCTCAGCCCGGACGGCCGTCATCTCCTCACCGCTAGGAAGGCCGACGGCGCCGAGCAGTTCGAATTGCGTGACACGCGGGGCGGCGACCGGGCGATCCGGCTGCCGCCCGTCCGGCCGCTGCCGGGCCGGCGGGGAACACCCCTGCGCGGCGTCACTCCGATGGCATTCAGCCCCGACGGCCGCTACCTGGCCTACAGCACCGACGCCCCGGCCTCCGTCACCATCTGGGACATCGTCAAGCGGCGCGTGCACCCGTCGTTCACCGCGGCCGGCGGCAGCGAGCAGTTCGACGCCCTGGCCCTGCGCTCACTCGACGGCACCCTGTCCGCATACGGCATCACGCTGACCGGATTACGGGACCTCCTGACCGGGAAACGCCTGTCTCCCCTCCCGGGACCCGGGAGATACCACACGGCCTCGGCGAGCCTGGCCCCGCGCCCCGACGGAAAGCTCCTCGTCGCCGACGACGGCACCGTCGTCGAACTGCCCAGCGGCCGTGTCACCCACCGCGATCTGCGCCAAGGACATGGATCGCCACTGCTGTTCAGCCCGGACGGCCGCTATCTCGCCGTCGGCAACACCACGGGCGAGGTCACCCTGTGGGACGGCGACGCCCGGCGGCGGCTCGGTGTGCTCTCCGCCGCACAGGGCGCGGCCCGTCTCGGCGGTGCGGAAGCCACCGCCGCGCTCGCCTTCTCACCCGACGGCCGCACCCTGGCCGTCGCCGGGCGCTCCGGCAGCCTCAGACTCTGGGACCTCCCCTCCCGCCAGCCCCTCGGCACCAGCCTCCCCACCCCCGGCGACGAGATCCGCTCCATCGCCTTCGACCGGACCGGCGCCCAACTCACCGTCGCCGGCGCCCACACCCCGCCGCAGCGCATCCCCGTCGCCCCCGCTCGGCTCATCGCCGACCTCTGCGCCCGCACCGGCCCCCTCACCCCCGACGACTGGCACACCTATCTCCCCGACCTCCCCTACCAGAAGACCTGCTGACCGCGGTTCGCACCCGTCGGCCCGCGAATTGACCTTCGAGCCGCTTGAACGCCCACCATCGCTCCCATGGACGACATCGACGACATCGACGACACCGACTACACCGACGACATGGACGACAACGCGCCGCTGCTGAGCATCGGCGCCTTCGCCCGGTGCGTGGGGCTGGCGCCCAGCGCGCTGCGGTTCTACGACGACTGCGACGTACTGCGGCCCGCCAGGGTGGACGAGGCCACCGGGTACCGCTACTACGCCCGCGCGCAGCGGTCACGGGCCGTCGCGTTGCGCAGGCTGCGGGCGGCGGGGCTGCCGCTGGCCGAGGTGGCGGCGGTGCTGGACGGCGAGCCCGAGGACGCGCGGCGGGTGCTGCGCGGGCATCTGCTGCGGACGCGGGACCTGGCCGAGGCCACGCGTGCGGCCGTCGAGGAGATCCTGCACACGCTGCCGGGCGGCGGCGGGTGCGCGGTGGCGGTCGTGGGCGGGCCCGAGTTCGCGAGTGCGCTGCGGCAGGTCGCGCCGGCGGTGGCGCGCGGCGCGGCGCGCGAGGAGTTCCCGGTGCTCGGGAACGTACTGATCGAACTCGACGGCCAGGAAGTGCGGCTGGTGGCCACCGACCGCTACCGCCTCGCCGTGCGCGTCCTGCCGGGGCGCTCGATGGCGGGCGGGCCCGGCCGGGCGCTGGTGGACGCCGATCTGCTGGCGGACGTCGGCGGCTGGGCGCTGCGCGGTACGGACGTCCGTATCGAAGCCGAGGGCGGGCGGGCCGTGCTGCGCGCCGACGACGGGCCGGTGCGCGCCCTGCCGGGGGCCGACGGCACGTTCCCCTCGTACCGCGTGATGCTCGACGCCCTCGCGCCCGTACGGACCCGCGTGATCACCGACCGGGGCGCGCTGCGGTCGGCCCTCGAAGAGCGGCACGGCGAGGGCACGGACGTGGTGCGCGTCCGCGCCGGGGAGCGGGAACTCGCCCTGAGCCGGGGCGGCTCGCCGCCCGCCGCCCTGCACGCCGTGTGCACGGGGCCGCCGCAGAACCTCGCCTTCGACCCCGCCGTACTGCTGCCGGCCCTGGAGGCGAGCGTCGGCCCCGACGTCCTGCTGGAGATCGCCTCCGCCGCCGAACCGGTCGTCGTGCGCTCCGCGGACCAGGGCAGTTTCACCACATTGGTCATGCCGGTGCGGGACGGCGCGTGAGCGGGAGCGAGGAGGTGAAGACCATGATGGACCCGGGAAACGCCGTCGTGCGGCTCTGCGTTCAGGGCATGGAGGCCGAGACCCGCGACGACGACGCAGCTGCCCGCCGGCTGTTCGTACGCGCCTGGGAGGCGGCCGCCGACGACTACGAGGCGTGCGTGGCGGCCCACTACGTCGCGCGGCACCAGCCCACCGCGCGGGCGACTCTGGACTGGAACGCGGAGTGCCTGCGCCGGGCTGAGTTGGTCGGCGACGAGCGGGTGCGCGGCTTCTTCCCGTCGCTCCATCTGAACATGGCGCGGGCGCACCAGGAGCTCGGCGACCTGGACAGCGCCCGCGAGCACTTCCGGCGGGCTGCCGAAGCGCTGGCGGACGCGCCGCCGGGACCGTACGGCGACTGGGGCCGATACGCCGTCGCCGAAGGGCTGCGGGCTACGGGCGGTGCGCACCGGCGTGATGAGCGGCTTCGGGAACTTCTGACCGGGCTGTGCGCCCGTGCCGATCTCGTCTCCCTGGCCCTGGTGCTGCCCGCCTTCGTCGGCGATCTCGGGACGGATGGCGACCGGCTCCGGCTGCTGACCGCGCTCGGCATGCTCCACGCCGGGCGGCGGCTGCCCGGCGCCGAGCAGGTGTCGCTCGGCGCGATCATCGCTTCTCTCCGGACGGGAGCGGAGCAGGACGCCGTGTGAGGTGTGCACGCCAGGCCGAACGGCCCCGAATCCGAGGCGTTATGTGCGGCTCGGTCGCAGAATGCCTGCCTCCGGAGTCGGGGCCGCGGCGTGGGCATGGCAGGCTTGGGGCATGGCCGTGCAGATCAACCCCAGCATCCTGTCCGCGGACTTCTCCCGACTCGCCGACGAGGCGAGCCGCGTGGGAGGCCCCGGCGGCGCCGACTGGCTCCACGTGGACGTCATGGACAACCACTTCGTCCCGAACCTCACGCTCGGCGTGCCGGTCGTCGAGTCGCTCAGCAGGGCCACGGACACCCCGCTGGACTGCCATCTGATGATCGAGGAGCCGGACCGCTGGGCGCCCGCGTTCGTCGAGGCCGGGGCCGGTTCCGTCACCTTTCACGCGGAGGCCGCCGCCGCGCCCGTACGGCTCGCGCGCGAGATCCGGGCCAAGGGGGCGCGGGCGTCCATGGCGCTCAAGCCCGCCACGCCCATCGAGCCGTACGAGGACCTGCTGCCCGAGCTGGACATGCTGCTGATCATGACGGTCGAGCCCGGCTTCGGCGGCCAGGCGTTCCTCGACATCATGCTGCCCAAGATCCGCCGCACCCGGCAGCTGATCGCCAAGCACGGCCTGGAGCTGTGGCTCCAGGTGGACGGCGGGGTGTCGGCCACCACCATCGAGCGGTGCGCCGAGGCCGGCGCCGACGTCTTCGTCGCGGGTTCGGCGGTCTACGGCGCGGAGGACCCGGCGGAGGCCGTACGCTCCCTGCGTTCGATGGCCGAAGAGAGCGGCGGAGGGGCGGGCTGGGCGTGCGACCACTGAGCCACGGGGAAGTGAACTCGAAGGTCAGGGCCTGATCGGGGCCCGCGGCATCTGACAGGATGACGGTGGTGTCCGCGCCGCGGACCCACGCACACATACAACGCAAGTGAGGAGACCGCGGTGTCGACGGGCCGTTCAGCCACGCGGATGGGACCCGCCGAGCTCGTTCAGGCGGCGGCCATGGCCCGCCGCTTCTACCTGGAGGGCAAGTCCAAGATCCAGATCGCCGAGGAGTTCGGCGTCAGCCGCTTCAAGGTCGCGCGCGTCCTGGAGACCGCGCTCGAACGCGACCTCGTGCGGATCGAGATCAGGGTGCCCGCCGAGCTCGACGCGGAGCGCTCCGACGCGCTCCGGGCCCGGTACGGCCTGCGCCACGCCGTGGTCGTGGAGTCCCCGGCCGACGCCAGCGACGACGCGCCCGACCCGGAGAACCTCGGCGAGGTGGCGGCCGACCTGCTGGGCGAGCTCGTCGACGAGGGCGATGTGCTCGGCCTCGCCTGGGGCCGCTCCACCATCCACATGGCCGCCGCCCTGCACCGGCTGCCGCCGTGCACCGTCGTCCAGCTCACCGGCGTGTACGACGCGGGCACCGCCGAGCGCGGCTCCGTCGAGGCCGTACGGCGGGCCGCCCAGGTCTCCGGCGGCGAGGCGCACCCCATCTACGCGCCGATGCTGCTGCCCGACTCGGCCACCGCCGCCGCGCTGCGCAACCAGACCGGCATCGCCCGCGCCTTCGAGTACTTCGACAAGGTCACGGTCGCCGCCGTCTCCATCGGCTCCTGGGAGCCCGGCATCTCCACCGTGCACGACATGCTCTCCGCCGAGGAGCGGGCGCGCTACGCGTCCTTCGGCGTCGCCGCCGAGATGTCCGCGCACCTCTTCGACGCGGACGGGCGGCGCGTCGGCCGGGACCTCGGGGAGCGCTGCATCACCGTCGAGGCCGACCGGCTGCGGCGCATACCGGAAGTCGTCGCCATCGCCGGGGGATCGCGCAAGGCCGCCGCCATCGGGGCCGTACTCCGCTCCGGCCTGGTCACCAGCCTGGTCACGGACACCGCCGCCGCCGACTACCTCCTCCTGGAGACCGGGCCCGGCCCGCGCCCCGCACTGGACCGGGCGGACCCGGACGGCGTGTGACATCGGGGGCGTACGGTCCGGGGGCGTACGGGCCGCGCCTCGCGCC
>NZ_JBHVHQ010000341.1:0-8451 GCF_042800135.1 Streptomyces sp. NPDC057654
GGGCGTACGGGCCGTGCTGACCAACTCCACGCGCTACGCCGACCCCGGCCAGGGCCCGGTCGCCGACGTCCTGGACTCCGCGCGGCGGCTGGTGCCGATCGACCCGCGCAGACCCGAACTCCTCGACAGCGGCGAGCGCTGGCTCAAGGGCGCACGGGACATGGCGGCCGTCGCCGAGAAGATCACCGAGGCCGCCGGGCAGGGGCGGGGCGCCGCGCGGCGGCTGCTGGCCGAGACCGGCCGCACCGCCGCCGAGTGCGTCGTCGACCCCGAGGACCACCTGGGACTCGGCCACGTCCACTTCCCCGAGCCGCACCTCGTCGGCGCCCGGCACCGCACCGCCGCCCGTGTGCTGCGCTCGCGGTGCGCGGCGGGCCTGGTGCTGCGCCGCCACGACCGCGACCGCCGGTACTGGGACCGGCTCGCCGACGAACTGCGCGTCATCGAACACCACGGCTTCGCCTCGTACTTCCTCACCGTCGCCCAGGTCGTCGACGACACCCGCGCGCTCGGCGTCCGCGTCGCCGCGCGCGGCTCGGGCGCCGGGTCGCTCGTCAACCACCTGCTGGGCATCGCCCACGCGGACCCCGTCGAACAGGGGCTCCTGATGGAGCGCTTCCTCTCCGTCCGGCGGGCCGTGCTGCCCGACATCGACATCGACGTCGAGTCCGCCCGCCGCCTCGACGTCTACCGCGCGATCTTCGACCGCTTCGGCGCGGAACGGGTGGCGACCGTCGCCATGCCCGAGACCTACCGGGTGCGCCACGCCGTACGGGACGTGGGCGCGGCGCTGGGCATGGACCCCGCCCTCACCGACCGGCTCGCCAAGTCCTTCCCGCACATCCGGGCCAGGGACGCCCGCACCGCCCTGGCCGAGCTGCCGGAGCTGCGCGGCGTGGACCCCGACGGCACGAAGCACGGGCGGCTGTGGGAGCTGGTCGAGGCGCTGGACGCGCTGCCGCGCGGCGTCGCCATGCACCCGTGCGGGGTGCTGCTCTCGGACGCCACGCTGCGCGCCCGTACGCCCACCGTGCCCACCAGCGGCGAGGGGTTCCCGATGGCGCAGTTCGACAAGGACGACGTCGAGGACCTCGGGCTGCTCAAGCTCGACGTGCTGGGCGTGCGGATGCAGTCGGCGATGGCGCACGCGGTGGGGGAGATCGAGCGGGCCACGGGGGAGCGGGTGGACCTCGACGACCCGGCGCGGGTGGCGCCCGGCGACCCCCGGACGTACGAGCTGATCCGGACCGCCGAGACGCTCGGCTGCTTCCAGATCGAGTCGCCCGGCCAGCGGGACCTGGTGGGGCGGCTCCAGCCCTCGACCTTTCACGACCTCGTGGTCGACATATCGCTTTTCCGGCCGGGCCCGGTCGCCGCCGACATGGTGCGCCCCTTCATCGAGGCCCGGCACGGCCGCGCCCCGGTCCGCTACCCGCACCCGGACCTGGAGGGGCCGCTGCGCGACACGTACGGCGTGGTCGTCTTCCACGAGCAGATCATCGAGATCCTGGCGATCATGACCGGCTGCGACCGGGCGCTGGCCGAGGAGGGGCGGCGCGCGCTGTCGGACCCCGAGCGGCAGGGGCGGGTACGGGCCTGGTTCGAGCGGGAGACCGAACGGCGGGGGTACCCGCCGGAGGCCGTCCGACGCACCTGGGGGATCGTCGAGGCGTTCGGCAGCTACGGCTTCTGCAAGGCGCACGCCGTCGCCTTCGCCGTGCCGACCTACCAGTCGGCCTGGCTCAAGGCGCACTACCCGGCGGCCTTCTACGCCGGGCTGCTCACGCACGACCCGGGGATGTACCCGAAGCGGCTGCTGCTCGCGGACGCGCGGCGGCGGGGCGTGCCGATCCTGCCGCTGGACGTGAACCGGTCGGCGGCCGCCTATCGAATCGAACTGGTGTCCGGTAAGGGGGGTGGAACGGCCTTCGGGGTGCGGCTGGCCCTCGGCGACGTGCACGGCATCAGCGAGGCGGCCACCGACCGGATCGCGGCCGGCCGCCCGTACGCCTCGCTCCAGGACCTGTGGCGGCGCGCCCGCCCCGGCCGCCCCGTCGCCGAACGGCTCGCCCAGGTCGGCGCGTTGGACGCCTTCGGCCCCAACCGCCGCGACCTGCTGCTGCACATCGCCGAACTCCACCGCGGGCAGCGCGGCGCCGACCCCAGCGAACGGCAGCTCCCGCTGGAGGGCGGCACGCTCGCCGAACCCGCGGGCCTGCCCGACCTCGACGCGGACGAACGGCTCGGCGCGGAACTGGGCGTCCTCGGCATGGACGCCTCCCGCCATCTCATGGACGACCACCGGGAGTTCCTGGCCGAACTGGGCGCCATACCCGCGAAGCGGCTGCGCGACACGCGGCACGGCGAGACCGTGCTGGTCGCCGGGGCCAAGGCCGCCACCCAGACGCCGCCGATCCGCTCGGGCCGACGCGTCATCTTCACCACCCTCGACGACGGCAGCGGCCTCGTCGACTGCGCCTTCTTCGACGACAGCCACGCCGCGTGCGCGCACACCGTCTTCCACTCCTGGCTGCTGCTCGTACGCGGCGTGGTGCAGCGCCGCGGCCCCCGCAGCCTCAGCGTCGTCGGCGCCGCGGCCTGGAACCTCGCCGACCTCACCGCGCTGCGCCGGGAAGGGGGCCTGGCGGCGGTCACCGCGCTGCTCGCGGCGGAGCCGGGCGCGGCCGCCGATGCCGACGGCGCGGAGACCGCCCGCCGCATCCAGCTGCCCACCGGGTACGAACTGCACCCCTGGGCCGACCTCCAGCCCGCCGGCGACCGCGCCGCCACGGGCCGCAAGCTGTGGCACGCGAGCCCGGGGAGCGCGGGATGACGGGCCGCGGGGAGGCTGACGAGGCTCGTACGGGCGCGGGCGCGGTGACGTACCGGGAGGTCCGGGGCGAACCGGCCGCGCCGCACATCCTGTACGCGCGCTTCCACCGCCGCGCGCCCCACGCCCCCGCCCGCGGGCGGCCGGTCCCCCTCGGCGAAGAGAGCTACGGCGGGCTGCTCGCGATGCTGGCGGAGTTCTCGCCCGTGGTCGAGGCGCTGCCGCCCGACGCCGCGCTCGTCGATGTGCGGGGCGCCCGGCGGTACTTCGGGCGGGATGCCATCGGGCTCGCCGACCTCATCCGGCTCCGGGCGCTGGCGCTGCACGGGGTCGACTGCACGGTCGGGGCGGCGGCGAACCCGATGCTGGCGCGGATGGCCGCGCAGGACGGCCCGCCCGGCGCGGTGCGCACCCTGGCCGACGACCCGGCCGAGGTCGCGGCCTTCCTCGCCCGGAAACCCGCCGCGGCGCTGCACGGCGTGGGGCCGGCCACCGCCCGCACCCTGTGCGCGTACGGGCTCGACAGCGTCGGCCGGATCGCGGCCGCGCCGCCCGCCACCCTGCAACGCATCCTCGGCGCGAGCACCGGCCGCCGCATCCACGAGCGGGCGCGCGGCATCGACCCGACCCCCGTCACGCCGAACGCGCCCGCCCGCTCGCTCAGTGCCGAACACCGCTTCGACGGCGACGAACTGGACCCCGGCCGCAGGCGCCGCGCGCTGCTCACGCTCGCCGACGGGCTCGGCTCCCGGCTGCGTACGAGCGGGCAGACCGCCCGCGGCCTCGCGCTGACCGTGCGCTACGCGGACGGCTCCACGACCGTACGGGCCAGGGCCCTGGAGGAGCCGACCGCGCACACCCCGGCGCTGACCGCCGCCGCGTACGCGCTGCACGCGGCGCTCGGCCTGGAACGGGCCCGGGTGCGGGCGGTGGCGCTGCGGGCGGAGGACCTGCGGGACGCCGACCGGACCGCGCGCCAGCTGACGTTCGACCCCGACGACGACAAGGCGCGCCGCGCCTGGGCGGCCGTGGACCGGGCGCGGGCCCGCTTCGGCGCGGCGGCGGTCGGGCCCGCCGCGCTCCTGGACGTGGCGTGAGGGCTCCGTGCCGCTTTCTTCACAGGCGCATGCCTGGCCGTCTTCCTTACTCGTGAGTACCTTGACGTGCACTCGGCAAATCTGTGGTCCGGACCGCAGCGTGAGCCCCATCGCAACCTCCCACCACCTGCGAGGAGTCCACATGAAGCTGTCCCTGGGGCGCGCCCGCGGGCCGCTGGCCGCGCTCGCCCTGGCGCTGGCCGCGCTCACCGCGTCCGTGACGCCGGCCGGTGCGGCCGCCGCGCCGTCCGCCGCCGACGGAGCCCGTACCACCGCCACCTCCGCCGCCGCCTTCACCGCCACTTCCGCCGCCACCACTGCTGTCAGCCGCGGCTGGAACGACTACTCCTGCAAGCCCTCCGCCGCCCACCCCCGCCCCGTCGTCCTCGTGCACGGCACCTTCGGCAACTCCGTCGACAACTGGCTCGGCCTCGCCCCCTACCTGGTGGCGCGCGGCTACTGCGTCTTCTCCTTCGACTACGGGCAGCTCCCCGGCGTCCCCCTCTTCCACGGCCTCGGCCCGATCGCGGACTCCGCGAAGCAGCTGTCCGCGTACGTGGACAGGGTGCTGGCCGCCACCGGCACGCCCAAGGCCGACCTGGTCGGGCACTCGCAGGGCGGCATGATGCCGCGTCAGTACCTGAAGTTCCTGGGCGGCGCGGCCAAGGTGGGAGCGCTCGTCGGCATCGCCCCCGACAACCACGGCACGACGCTCAACGGCCTCACCAAGCTGCTGGACTACTTCCCGGGCGCGGCCGACGCGATCGGTCACTTCACCCCCGGCCTCACCGACCAGGTCGCCGGGTCCGCCTTCCTGAACCGCCTCAACGCGGGCGGCGACACCGTGCCGGGCGTGCGCTACACCGTCATCGCGAGCAAGTACGACGAGGTCGTCACGCCGTACCGCTCGCAGTTCCTCAGCGGTCCGGACGTCCGTAACGTCCTGCTCCAGGAGCTGTGCCCGGTCGACCTGTCCGAACACCTCGCGATCGGCCTGACGGACCGGCTGGCCTTCCACGAGACGGCCAACGCCCTCGACCCGGCCCACGCGACGCCGACCACCTGCTTCTCCTGAGGCCATTCGCGAAGCCAGGCGGAGGGATGGTTTCTGCTGACCGTCTCGCTCGTTGAGCCCTAGCTGATCTTGTTCGGCGAGATCAGCGAGATCAGCGGAATACGGGATATACGAGACAGGACAACAGAGGAGAACACCATGCGCAGAATGAGTGCCGCCCTGGCCCTGGCCATCGCCGTCGGCGGGCTCGGCGCGTCGGCGGCCGCCGCCCAGGCCGCCGCCCCGCAGGGACCGCCCTTCCCCTACGCGGACTGCCTCAAGGCGACCGCGAAGCACGGCGAGAGCCCGGCGCACGCGAAGTGGCACTGCGACCAGCTGGTCCAGAAGGGCTGGGTCAAGCCGCACAGCTGACCCGCCGCGCTCCGGGGCCGTTCCGCTCTCGCGGGGCGGCCCCGGGGTCGTCACGCCTGCCCGGTCTCGAAGCGGTCGACCTTGCCGTCCCCGACGGTGAACACCCAGCGCGTGCGCATCGCGCCCCACGTGTCGTTCCTGTAGACCGCGATCAGCGACCGCCCGCCGTCCGACTCGGACTCCACGTCCATATGGCCGTTCGAGGAGAAGATCTCCCGGTCCGCCCACTCGCCCAGGGCGCGGTCGGTGTCGTCGTCGGACATGGTCGCGCCGGGGGCCAGCGCCGCCCGGAAGGCCTGCTGGTCGTTGGCGTTGAGGGCGGTGACGAAGGCTCGTACGGCCGGGTCGGACAGGCTGTCGGCGGGGATGCTCACGGAAGGCCCTTTCGCTGGCGCGTTCACCGGCGCGCGTCCGGGCGCGCACGGCTGATCCCCGAGACCACCCACCCTCACACCGGGCCGCCACCCCCGCAACCGCACGCTCCGGCCCCTTCTCGCCACGGGTCCCGCACCGCCGCAGGGGCCGGCGATCCGGCGCTGCCGCCACGCGTCGGGGTGCGGCAGTACGGGCATGGCGGGCGCCCCGGGCGACCGTAACCCCTTGGGCCGTTGGCCCCGCCCGGTGGGGCGCGTGACAGGGTGATCCCATGACCGCACCGAGCCCCCGGACGCCCGCGCTGGAACTGATCGAAGCCGTCGTGGACCCCGGCAGCTGGCGCTGCTGGGACGAGCCGGCCGGGGCGCTCGACGACACGCCGGACCCCGACTACCGCGCGGACCTGCGCGCCGCGCGCGAGCGCACCGGCCTGGACGAGTCCGTGATCACCGGCGAGGGGCGGCTGCGCGGGCGCCGAGTGGCGGTCGTGGCCTGCGAGTTCCGCTTTCTGGCCGGGTCCATCGGCGTGGTGGCGGGGGAGCGGCTCGTACGGGCCGTGGAACGCGCCACGGAACTCCGGCTGCCGCTGCTGGCCGCCCCGGCGTCCGGGGGCACGCGCATGCAGGAGGGTACGGTCGCCTTCCTCCAGATGGTCAAGGTCGCCGCCGCGATCACCGACCACAAGGGCGCCGGACTCCCGTACCTCGTCTACCTCCGCCACCCGACGACGGGCGGCGTCCTGGCCTCCTGGGGCTCTCTCGGCCACCTCACCGCCGCCGAACCCGGCGCTCTCATCGGCTTCCTGGGCCCCCGCGTCCACGAGGCCCTCTACGGCGAACAGTTCCCGCCCGGCGTCCAGGTCGCGGAACACCTCCTGGCCCACGGCCTCATCGACGCCGTGCTTCCCGCGGAAGAGCTGGGGGCCGTCGCGGCGCGGGCGCTGGACGTCCTGTGCGCGGACGGGGCCCGTACGCGGCCGGAGGGGGCGACGGAGGGGAACGAGCTACCCGCCGGTGAGGCAGGCGAGCCGCCGTCCGCCGCCGAGTCGATCCGGCGGTCGCGGCTGCCGGGACGGATCGGTGTGCGGGAGCTGCTGGACGCCGTCGCCGCCGAGGTGACGCCGCTCAGCGGTACGGGGGCGGGGGAGCGGGACCCCGGGCTGCTGCTCGCGCTCGCCCGGGTGGGGTCCGTGCCCTGCGTGGTGCTCGGCCACGACCGCGGCAGCCGGCGCGCGGGCGAGGCCCCCGCCGGGCAGGCGCTCGGGCCCGCCGGGCTGCGGGCCGCGCGGCGCGGGATGCGGATCGCCGCCGAACTCGACCTGCCGCTCCTCACCGTCATCGACACGGCGGGGGCCGCCCTGTCGCGCGAGGCCGAGGAGGGCGGGCTGGCCGGGGAGATCGCCCGGTCGCTCGCCGACCTGGTGACGCTGTCCGCGCCGACGCTGTGCCTGCTGCTGGGCCAGGGCGCGGGCGGCGCCGCGCTGGCGCTGCTGCCCGCCGACCGGGTCGTGGCCGCCCGCCACGCCTGGCTGTCGCCGCTGCCGCCCGAGGGCGCGTCGGCCATCCTCCACCGGACCACGGAACGGGCGTACGAGGTCGCCGCCCGGCAGGGCGTACGCTCCGCCGACCTCCTCGCGAACGGCATCGTGGACCGGGTGGTGGAAGAAGGATGTGAAGGGGGCGACGGGGTCGCCTTCACCGATCGCCTCCGCGCCGTGCTCGCGGGCGAGTTGGCCGCGCTGCGCGCCCAGGAGCGCGGCGAGCGGCTCGCCGCCCGGCGGGCCCGGTACCGGCGCGTGGGGCTGCCGTAGTCCGGAAACGGTGAGCGGCGCGTGGGGCTGCCGTAGTCCGGAAACGGTGAGCGGCGCGTGGGGCTGCCGTAGTCCGGAAACGGTGCGTCGAGGGGCATGGACGCAGCGCAAATTGACAAAGTTAGGTATGCCTAACTTAGGGTCTGTCCTGTGAACCGGACCGATCTCGGAACCGCCCGGCATGCCGCCGTGCGCCCTGCGGCAACTCGCGGGCCCCGCCCGCCGATCGCGGCGCCCGCCGCGCCCGCCGTCCGTACGGCGCCGAGCCCGACCGCCACCGGCTCACGCACCCCTACGTCCACGTCCCCCGCCGCGGTCACGGCAGTGCCCGCCCGTGCCGCCGTCCGTACGCCCGGCGGCTCCGCGGCGCCCGCCGCCACCCCCCGCTCGTACGGTGGACGAAGGCCCCGAACACCCGGCCCGCGCGCCCGCGGCCGCGCCGACGCGACCCCCACCGGCCTGCCGGCGCCTGTCTGACGCGCACCGCCGCGCACCGCCACACGCACCACCCCACGCACCACCCCCGGCCTCCCGGCCCCCGGCACAACCGGCCCACCGGCCCCGCGCCACCCCTCAGCCGCACCGAGCCCCCACACGGCGCAGGCTGACGCTCCCTTCATCCGAAAGGCACGAATGTCGTGCGCCTCCACCTTCTCGCCCTCAACCCCACCGACTCCGTCACCGAGGGGTTCCTGCCCGCCGCCGCCCGCCTCGGGCTCGATGTCACGCTGCTCACCGACCAGCCCGACGCCCACCGCGCCGCGTACGACCGGTACGCGGACGCCGGCGGCTCGCTGCCCGCCGCGCTCGACCTCCAGCACTGCGACGTACGCGACTTCCGCGACGTCATCAGCCGCAGCGCCCAACTCGGCCCCGCCGACGCCGTCTTCACCAACAGCGACCACCTCCAGGC
>NZ_JBHVHQ010000342.1:0-8434 GCF_042800135.1 Streptomyces sp. NPDC057654
CCTGAGGATGCACGCCCTGGAGGGCGCACAGGTCCACGTGGACGGCTACGAAGCCTCCTTCTTCGCCACGTACCCGCTGGTCGCCGCCTTCAAGGGGATGAGCCTCGGGGCGCTCCAGAACCTCACGTACCTCTTCGCGATGATCAAGATCGCGACGTCCTTCATCTGGATGATCACGGTCGCGCTCAAGACCGACATGGGCGTGGCCTGGCACCGCTTCCTCGCCTTCCCCAACATCTGGTTCAAGCGCGAGGCGGACGGGGACGTCGCGCTCGGCGCGCTCCAGCCGATGGTCAGCGACGGCGTGCCGATCGACTTCGAGGACCCGGACGAGAACGCCCAGTTCGGCGTCTCCCAGGTCGAGCACTTCTCCTGGAAGGGCATCCTCGACTTCTCCACCTGCACCGAGTGCGGCCGCTGCCAGTCGCAGTGCCCCGCCTGGAACACCGGCAAGCCGCTCTCCCCCAAGCTCCTGATCATGGCTCTCCGGGACCACTCCCACGCCAAGGTCCCGTACCTGCTCGCGGGCGGCGGCAAGGACGAGGAGGGGAACGAGAAGGCGAGCGCGGAACAGCTCGCGGACGTCCCCGCGGCGGCCCTCGCCGAGGCGGAGCGCCCCCTGATCGGCACGCTGGAGGAGAACGGCGTCATCGACCCCGACGTGCTGTGGTCCTGCACCACGTGCGGGGCGTGCGTGGAGCAGTGCCCGGTCGACATCGAGCACATCGACCACATCGTCGACATGCGCCGCTACCAGGTGATGATCGAGTCCAGCTTCCCCAGCGAGGCGGGCACGATGCTGAAGAACCTGGAGAAGAAGGGCAACCCCTGGGGCCTCGCCAAGAAGCAGCGTCTCGCGTGGACCAAGGAGGTCGATTTCGACATCCCGGTCGTCGGCAAGGACGTCGAGGACCTCACCGAGGTCGACTACCTCTACTGGGTCGGCTGCGCGGGCGCCCTGGAGGACCGCGCCAAGAAAACGACGAAGGCGTTCGCGGAGCTGCTCCACATGGCGGGCGTCAGCTTCGCCATCATGGGCGGCGACGAGGCGTGCACGGGCGACTCGGCGCGCCGGCTGGGCAATGAGTTCCTGTTCCAGCAGCTGGGCCAGCAGAACGTGGAAATGCTGAACATGGCGTTCGGCGAGTCCGACGGCGAAGACGGGGATGAGGCCGTCAAGGTCGAGAAGTCCAAGAAGAAGATCGTCGCGACCTGCCCGCACTGCTTCAACACGATCGCGAACGAGTACCCGCAACTGGGCGGCGAGTACGAGGTCGTCCACCACACCCAGCTGCTCCAGCACCTCGTGGACGAGGGCAAGCTCGTCCCGGTGACGCCGGTCGAGGGCCTGATCACGTACCACGACCCGTGCTACCTCGGCCGCCACAACAAGGTCTACACACCGCCGCGCGAGATCATCGCCAAGGTGCCGGGCCTGCGCAACGAGGAAATGCACCGCCACAAGGAACGCGGCTTCTGCTGCGGCGCGGGCGGCGCCCGTATGTGGATGGAAGAGCGCATCGGCAAGCGCGTCAACAACGAACGCGTCGACGAAGCCCTCTCCCTCAACCCGGACATCGTCTCCACCGCCTGCCCCTTCTGCCTCGTCATGCTGACCGACTCCGTCAACGGCAAGAAAAACGACGGGAAGGCCAAGGAGTCCATCCAGGTCGTGGACGTGGCCCAGCTCCTGCTGGAGTCGGTCAAGACCCCGGCGGACCCGGCGGGCGAGCCGGAGAAGGCGGACGAGCCGGAGCCTGAGCCGGCGAAGTAAGGCTGTAGGCGGGCTGTACGCGCGTACGTACGCCCTGACGGCCGGTCCTCGCACACTGCGGGAGACCGGCCGTTGTCGTAGGTGCGTGGGACTATGAGTATGTACCGAGCCCACGCCCAACAGACGGAGCCGGATCGTGGACTACGCCAAGATGCGCGCCATCGCCGAAGAACTCCTCCAGCACACCCCCGATACTGTGCAAGCCATCGAGATCGGCGGCCGCGATCTCGTAATGATGATGTCCCCGTCACGGCCACACGAACTCATCGCGATGCGACTGCGCCGTCAGTTCGACCGCCAACTGGCTGAGGGCCTCGTGGCGCACACGGGCGGTGAAGTGGAGGACCCCGCAATCGGCAGGCTCCGCCGACCCGATCTCATTGTCGTCCCGGAGGAAACATTCGCCGAAGCAACCACGGCGCCTTTTAACCCGAGGGACCTGGAACTGGTCGCCGAGGTCGTCTCTCCCTCGAACCATGCCAACGACTACGGACATAAAATGCAGGACTACCCAGCCATGGGCATCCCCCTGTATCTGCTGGTCGATCCGCGCAAGGGGACCGTCGCGGTCATGTCCGACCCCGGAACCGACCTCGGCGGCGAACCCCGCTACCGGGCCCGCCACGACTACGTGTTCGGAGACACGGTGGCCGTCGGCCCGTGGACGATCAACACGGCGGAACTACCCCGGTACCGCCCCGCCGAATAGGCGTCGAGTGCGCGCCGGACAGGCGTCCCCATTCCCTTGACTTAAACCTTGGTTCAACTTTTAGCGTCGTCGTAGTAGCTGATCGCGAACGAGCGCGAGACGCACTCGGGTTGTTCCCGAGCCGACCATGAAGGTGAAGCCACATGACTCAGCCCGCCTCCCCTGTCTCCCCCGCGACCACCATTGCGCCCGCCGACCCCGACGCGACGGACGAGGCCCTGGCCTCGCAGCCGATCGGGTACTGGAGCGGGGTCACGCACCAAGCTGTCATCAAGCACATTCGTGACGCGATGGCCCGTCAGGGGGTCACTCAGCCGCAGTGGTGGATCCTCAACCAGGTGGACAGCGACCCGGCCGGCAAGACGCGCGAGGAGCTGGCCGACCGGCTCGCGAGCTTCGCCGACGGCCCGTACGAGATCTCGCGTTCGGTGGATCTGCTCCTCAGCCAGGAGTGGCTGGCCGCCGGTGAGGACAGCCGCTTCCGGCTCACCGACGCGGGCAGCGCCGCCAAGGCCCGTATCAAGCAGCTCGCCACAGACCTCCGCGCCGAGATGCACGACGGCATAACCGACGAGGAGTACGTGGCCGCCCTCAAGGTGCTCCGGCACATGATCCGCAACACGGGCGGGGTGGACGCGCTGCGCTGACGGGGCCGCGCCCGGAGGGCCGTGTTCGCCGGGCGCTCAACTCACGTGGCGGTGCAGTGCTTCTGCGCGTCGACGCGCACCTTGCGCCCCGTGAACTCCTCAACGACGGCGATGTTCTCCGGCGCGTAGTTCGTCGCCTGGATCTTGTCGGCGTCCTTGCTGCCCACCTTGCCCGTGTACGGGGCGGACTTCTCCATCCAGTAGGCCGTCCGCAGGAACTGCGTCAGGACCAGGTCGCGCAGCTTCGGCTCGGCCTTGATCTTCGCCCAGTAGTCGGGGTGCCGGTCCTTGGCGACGCGCAAGTACAGGAGCAGATACCGCAGGTTGGTGGCGGCGATGTCGCGTGCGTTGCTGGCGCCGATCCCCTTGATGTACTCCTGAAGCACCGTCACGGCCGGCAGCCCCGTAAGTCCCGCGTTCTGCTCAGCCAGCACCCCCTGGAGGAGGTACTCGCCCTGCGTACGGTCCCGCAGATACGTGTCGTCCATGGACGCGGTGAGCCTGTCCTTGATCAGCGGGAGGATCTCCTTACGGGGGAAGCCCCCGTGCACCGGGACCGTCAGCGCCTGCTGCCCGCCGTTGATCCACGCCGCGATGGACACGTCCCACTTGGTCCGGGACGGGTCGAGGTCCCACATATGGGTCTCCTCGTGGATCGCCACCATCATCGACTCGGCGAACCCCTCGAAGCTCCGCTTGTTCACGAACTGATCCCAGTACTTGTCCTTCGCCTGCGCCACCGCCAGCGCCTCCCCGCTGGGCCAGCGCCGCTTGTACACGGCCTGGAGGGTGCGCATCCAGTTCGAGGAGTTGAAGGCGGCTTTCAGGTCGCTCACGTCGGCGGTCGGCTGGGACGGTTCGCCGTAGCAGTACGGCTCGGCGGCAGTACCGGCACCGGCCTCGGCATCGGCATCGGCAGGTGCGACCGACGCTGCCACGGTGCCCGACCCGAGAGCCAGGACAAGACATACGGTCAGCAGGCGGGGGGAATGGGAACGACGTCTACGGCTCACGAGGACCTCGTCTCGTAGCAGCGCGTGGGAAGGGAATTCGACCGGACCGGGCGCCGCACCGCCCGTCACCCGTCGAAGCTACTGCCCCGCACACCTCACGCCCACTGCCATTGCCCTATAGCATTCCGGCATAGGTTCCGCGGCTTCCTCGCGGATTTCTCGCGGACTTCTCACGTGCTCGGCCCCCTGCGAGGGACCGGCCAGAGCCTGCGCGATCAAGGGTAGGCAGAGGAAAGGACAGGCGGAGGAGGAGCCGGCAGCCGGGCGGCGAGCAGTTGGCCAGCCGTGCCCGTTCAGCCGGTGGGAATGCCGACCTGATCGCGTTCGAGTGCGGAGCGCAACCGGCGCAGGGCCTGGCCGACGGCTGCCACCGTGGACTGGTCGAGGGAGCCGCCGACCAGCTCGCTCAGCCCCGCGGCGAACGTCGCCTCGGCGGCGTCGAGGAGCTGTGAGCCGTCGTCGGTAAGGGCCAGGAGTGAGGACCGGCGGTCCGCCGGATTGGCCTGGCGGACGATCCACCCCTGCTTCTCCAGGCGGTCGACGCCTTTGCTGGTCGCGCCGACTCCGATGGCGAACTCCGCGGCGAGGTCGGCCACCCGGGCCCCCGGGCGTTCGCGCAGGAACCGCAGGAACTCGAACTGCGAGGTCACGATCGCGTGCCGCTCGCGCAGGCGGTCGTTCAGGGCGTTGTACAGGCGCGTCTCGCAGCGGACGAGATCCGCGAAGAGTCCTTGGAGGTCGGCGACGCCACCCGATGTATATGCCATGGCATATAGTGTAGAGGAAGGCACTTCAGGGCGTCCCGAAAGCACCCCGGGGAAAGGCATCCCAGCGGAGGAAGCAGATGAGCAGATGAGTAAGGAACAGCTCGCCAAGGTCGACGCGATGCTCCGCCGGCCCCGCCCCGAGAACCCGCCCACCGTCGAGCAGTTGCGAGCCGGATTCAAGGCCCTCATGGACACGATGATCGTGCCGGACGACATCCACACCGCCCGGACCACGCTCGGCGACCGCCCCGCCCTGCACATCACACCGGACAGCACGTCGGACAGCACACCGGCCGGCACATCGGCCGGCACATCGGCCGGCACACCGGACAACGGCACGCGCCCCGGCACGATCCTGTACTTCCACGGCGGCGGCTTCGTCTTCGGCTCCCCCGAGACCGCGCTGTCGCTGACCGCGCATCTCGTCTCCAAGACCGGCCTCGACTCGTATTCGGTGGACTACCGGCTGGCCCCTGAACACCCGTTCCCGGCCGGTCTGGATGACAACCTGAGCGCCTACCGCGCCCTCCTCGACAGCGGCCTGGCCCCCTCCGCCATCGCGTTCGCCGGGGACTCCGCCGGCGGCGGCTACGCGGTCACCACCGCCCTGGCCGCACGCGACGCGGGGCTGCCGCTGCCCGCCGCGATCGTGGCCTTCTCCCCGGGCCTGGACGCCACCCGCACCGGGGAGAGCATGACGGCCAAGGAGGGCATCGACCCGATCTTCACCCGCGAGGCCGTGCTGCACACCGGGGCCATGTACCTCGCCGGTCAGGACCCCGAGCAACCCCTCCTCAGCCCGGCCCTCTTCGCCGACCTGACCGGCTTCCCCCCGCTGCTCATCCAGGCAGGCGCCAACGAGCTCCTTCTCGACGACTCCACCCGACTCGCCGCCCGCGCGCGCGACGCCGGAGTGGACGTCGTCCTCGACATCACAGCCGACGCCCCGCACGTCTTCCAGTCCTACGCCGGCGGCACCCTCGACGAAGCCGACCGGGCACTCGACCGCGCCGCCCTCTTCCTCAGCCAGCACGTCCCCGCCCCCTGACGCACGTACGGGCCTACGGACGTACGGGCCTACGGGCCTACCGATCTACCGGCCTACCCGCCTGGCGTCGCTACATCGAATACTTGTGCTCGGGCCACCACCGCTGAACGGCCTCGATGGTCGTCATCGGGTTCACGTTGAAGCAGATCTTCGCGCCCGGGGCCAGCTCGTGGGTGGTGTTGACCACGACTTCCAGGAGCGGGGTCAGCACGGGGTCCAGCCGCAGGCCGGCGCCGATCATCACGAGGTCGTAGCTCTTGGCGGCCAGCGCGACGCGGTAGGCCGCATCGCCCGTACGTCCGTAGTCGAGCGCGCAGACGTCGACGGTGAAGCCGAGCTCCTCCAGCCGGGCGCGGGCGGCGGCCACCCCGGACCGCACTTTCTCGGCGTCGACATCGGGAAACGCCAGCCGCGACGAGGGCGAGTCATCCACCATCGCGGGATCCAGTCCGACGATGAGTATGGTCGGGGACATGTCTCGGCTCCTCCAGTAGCGTTTTGACGTTCGATTATCCGGACCGAACGCTACGCGTTGGCGGGCCACACCGCCCTCCCACATTTCTGGGATACGTTCGACTGATGAACTTCCCGGTGGCGCGGCGCGAGACCGTACGCGACATCGAGGCGGTCTGCCGTCTCGGCCTCGGCTCACGCGAGTTGCGGTGCGGGATCGTCGACCGGCTGATGCGGCTCGTACCGGCCGACTCCTACTGTTTCGGCACGCTCGATCCTACGACGCTGCTGGTCACCGACGAGGTGAGCGCCGGCCTCACGCCGGAGGCGGCCGTGGCAGCCGCGCACAACGAGTACCTGGTGGACGACGTGCTCAAGTTCGCGGCGCTCGCCCGTTCCGAGGTATCAGCGGGCACGCTCTCCGCGGCCACCGGCGGCGACCCGGACTCCAGCCACCGGTACCGGACGGTGCTGCCGCTGATCGACGCCCGTCACGAACTCCGCGCGGCCTTCGTGGTGGACGGGCACTGCTGGGGCGCCATCGCCCTGTTCCGCGGCAGCGATCGACCCGACTTCTCCCCGGCCGACGTCGGCGTGCTGCGGCGGCTGTCCGCCCCGATCGCTTCCGCGCTGCGCCGCGCCGCCCACCTCACCCCCGGAGACACCGCCCCCGGCGACAACGCCCCCCGCCCGGCCGAGTCGGGCGTGCTCCTGCTCGACCAGGACCTGCGGCCGCTCTCCGAAAACCCGGCCGTGAAACTCTGGCGGGACGAACTTCCCTCATCAGAAGGAACATCGGGCGCGGAACTGCCGATCGCGGTCCGGGAGGTCGCCGCGCGCGGGAGGGGCGCTGCGCTGCCCGCGTACGGGCGGGTGCGCGGCCGATCGGGCCGGTGGCTCACCCTGCACGCCTCCCCACTGAACGGCGGCGGCCCGTACCCCGCCCCCACGGCCGTGACGCTGACCCCGGCGCCGGCCAACGACGTGGCCGAGGTGCTCCTCCTCGCGTACGGACTCACGCCACGCGAGCGCGACGTACTGGCACGAGTCGTCGCCGGCCTGCCCTCCCGGGCCATCGCCGACGAACTGCACATCACCGCGGCGACCGTGCAGGACCACCTCAAGAGCGTCTTCGCGAAGACGGGCGTCCGCAGCCGCAGCGAACTGGTGCCGACAATCCTGGGCCTGTGACGGAGGGACGAAACGGTACCTACGCCCCCGGGCAAGGCCCGTGGGCGATCGCCCGCGGGCGATGCGCCTGAACTCCGAGTCCGCCTCCTGAACGAGGGAACTCCGGCTCCCTCACCCGCCGTCTGCGACGACTGCTCATCAATGTGTGGTGTCGGGAGGACTGACGGCTGCTGACCCCTGGGGTGTGCCGTGTGTTTGAGGTGCGCGCAGGGCGGCGGTGGCGGTTTGGTGCGGGTGCACAGCGCGAGCGGCGACGGGGTTGGGGCGGGTTCGCTGTCTACTGCTGGGGTGTGGGCTGGTGTCGCGGGCGGCTGGTGGGTGGGGCGGTATTCGGCGTGGGTGGGTGCAGGTTTCGTCTCGGACCCTCCGGGTCCAAGGCGCCAGCAGCGGGAGGGAGGGGGCGGGGCTGCTGCCGGTGCGCTGCCTGCCGTTCGGTGCGCGGCCGGGGTTCAGGCTGGCTCCGCTGCGCTGCGCCGCTGGCTGCTGCCGCGAAGTGGCCGTTGCCGGTTGGTCGGGTGCGGGTTCGTCTCGGACCCTGCGGGTCCACAGCGCATGCAGTGACGGGTGGGGCGGTGGTGGTGTTCGCTGGAGGCTCCGCTGCGCTTCGCAGCGGCTTACTGGCAGGTAGGGTGCGGTTGCCGCCCGACAAAAGCGCCTTATGGGACGCGGAATCGGGCCGTAGCTGCACCCTGTTGAAGGGTGAACCTGGCGTGTCGGGCATACCGGGCGCGGCGGCCGTCGGAGTGGAGTTTCCCCAGCCAAGGGCCCTCTTTGCACGGGCGGAAACCGCCCCCGGACGGCCAGCCGCCCCCAGGCGCAGCGCAGCGCGCCC
>NZ_JBHVHQ010000343.1:0-8428 GCF_042800135.1 Streptomyces sp. NPDC057654
GCTCACGCCCGTACCTCCTCGGCGAGATCGAGCGCCTCGCGGGCCATCCGCGCCGTGGCGTCGAGGTCCGTCATCATCAGCGGCACGGCGCGGCAGCGGATGCCCGCGGCCTCCACCGGCTCGACGGCGGCGGCGTCCACGGTGTCGACGAGCCAGCCGTCGAGCATCCCGGAGCCGTAGTGCTGGGCCACGGCCGCGGCGCTGGTCTCGACGCCGACGGCCGCCAGCACCTTGTCGGCCATGCCGCGCACGGGCGCGTCGCCGACGATGGGGGACAGGCCGACGACCGGCACCCCGGCGTCCGCGATGGCCTCGCGCATGCCCGGCACCGCGAGGATCGTGCCGACGCTGACGACGGGGTTGGACGGCGGGAAGAGCACGACGTCCGCCGCCGCGATCGCCTCCAGGACGCCGGGCGCGGGCTTGGACTGCTCGGCGCCGACGGGGATGACGGCGTGCGCGTCCACGGACGCGCGCAGCCGCACCCAGTACTCCTGGAAGTGCACGGCCTTGCGGCCCTCGTCGGTGTCCACCAGTACGTGCGTCTCGACGCGGTCGTCCGTCATCGGCAGCAGCCGGACGCCGGGGTTCCACCGCCGGCAGAGCGCCTCGGTGACGGCGCTGAGCGGGTATCCGGCGCCGAGCATCTGGGTGCGGACGATATGCGTGGCGAAGTCGCGGTCGCCGAGGCCGAACCACTCGGGCCCGACGCCGTACGCCGCCAGTTCCTCCTTGACCGCGAAGGTCTCCCCGGCCCGGCCCCAGCCCTGCTCCTCGTGGATGCCGCCGCCGAGCGTGTACATCACGGTGTCGAGGTCGGGACAGACTTTCAGGCCGAAGAGATGGATGTCGTCGCCGGTGTTCCCGATGACGGTGATGTCCGCGTCGGGGACTGCTGACTTGAGGCCGCGTAGGAAGCGGGCACCGCCGATGCCGCCGGCCAGAACCACAATGCGCTGCATGGGGCCAGTCTGTCAGCCGGGGGCCGACGTGTTGAAGGCCGGTGGCGGCCGCCGGCCCGCCGCTTCCCTTACGCCGACGGACGGTATGTCAGCGGGCCAGCTCCGCGCACCGCGGGCCGCGCATGGGCATCTCGGTGAGGCCGGGGAAGTAGATGTGCAGGCTGACGGCCGGTTCGAGGGAGTCGTTGACGACCTCGTGGACGTAGCCGGGCGCGAAGATGCGCTGCGCGCCCGCCCCGAGGCGAAGGGGCGCGGCGGCGTCCGCCTGTACGGGGCCGTCGGCCGCGGAGCGCTCCGTCAGCTCGCCGTCCAGCACGGTGAGGACGCCGGAGGAGGGGCCGTGGTCGTGGCGGCCGGTGCCCTGGCCGGGAACCCAGCTCAGCAGCCAGACCTCGTAACCGGGGCCGGTGCGCAGCCGGTGGTACCAGCGGCTGGCCGCGTCGTAGCGGACGAGGTGTGTCCAGCCGTCGCGGTCGGCCGCGATGGCGGTGGCCAGGCCGGCGAACCCGGCGACGGTCGAGGGGTGGGCGGCGACGGGCGGCAGGAGGTGCGGGATGGCGAGCGGGTCGCCGGCGATCTGGACGTCGCTGTTCATGTGCGGAAGGTCCTCGGCAAGAGTCTCGGCAGGAGTGGCTGCGGAAATGCTGTGGAAGTGCTGCGGGGCCCAGGGGCCATGAGTCAAGGAGTCACGGGGCATGAGTGCGGCATGAGCCCGGAGACGCGAAGTGACGCCGTTGGCCGGGCGCGGCGCGGACCCGGCCGCGCCGGTGGGCGGCTGCGGTGGTCCGCTCGGGTGGAACGGGCCGCGCTCTGCGCGCCCGCCTCAGCTGGAGCTCGGTGGCGTCAACAGCTGGAACAGCGACAGCGTGCCTGCACAGCGCAGCGGGACCCGTAGGAACGGGTCAGGCAGAGCGTGTGGGTCGCTGGCATGCAACAAGGAGAGCGGCTGCCGACTCTCCTTGTCAACCAGATGTCCGGTTTGGGGATAATGTTTCACCTCATCCGGTTAAAGTGCTCAACGAAAGGTTTGTACGGCCATGCGCCGGGAGAGGTGGCGCACCAGGCGCACCCGCAAACGCCCCCCGTTGCATGAGGTGCAACGGGATCGGCGCGCATGGCGTCCTCTCCTTCGGGGAGGCGATGCGCGGCGGGCGAGAGGGTGTGTCCCGTCTTATGGCGATTTGAACACTTTCCGCATAGCCTTGGTTCCGCAGAGTGAATAAGGGGCCCAATAGCAGATCTCGGCTTGACTGGCCCGGATCGGCACACTTGTAATTTCACTCGTGTCGTTCAGCCGTATTCGGTAACGGCAACATCACGGGGACGCAAAGACAGACTAGGGGCGCACATGACCGAGCTGTTTCAGGAACTGCTGGTCGAGGAGGCGGACGAGGAGCTCGGCTGGCAGGAGCGCGCACTCTGCGCCCAGACCGATCCCGAATCGTTCTTCCCGGAAAAGGGCGGATCCACGCGCGAGGCGAAGAAGGTCTGCCTTGCGTGCGAAGTCCGCTCCGAGTGCCTTGAATACGCCCTCGCCAATGACGAACGCTTCGGCATCTGGGGCGGCTTGTCCGAGCGCGAACGCCGCCGCCTGAAGAAGGCCGCGGTCTGACGCGGGACCGCATGCGGCCGAGGCCGCGTCATCGCTCCATCACCGCGTCGCGAAACACACTCGATTCACCCTGCACACACCGCGAACCGCACACGCACCGCACGCACTGCACACACTGCGAAAGCGCACATACCGCACGGCCCGCCTCCGGCACCACGCCCGCCGGAAGCGGGCCGCCGTGCGTTCCGGGCCGCCGGGCTCGTACGGACCCGGTCGGCGGACACCGGCGAACCATTAGTGTGGGGTGCCGTCCGCGACGCACCAACGACCCCACGGGGCGCGGGCGTCCATCGCAGTCCAAGCACGCAGCTATCCGGGGGGCGACCCCTGGGACCCCGGCCGGAGGGCCCGTACCTCGATGTCCGTGCACAGTCAGTCGGCGGCTCAAAACCCGGCCGCCACCCCAGAGTTCCCGCGGCACGTCGTCACCGCCGTGCTCGTCTCCCATGACGGCGACCGATGGCTGCCCCAGGCCCTGAGCGGTCTCCTCGGCCAGGAACGGCCCGTACAGAACGCCGTCGGCGCCGACACCGGCAGCGGCGACGAATCCGCCCAGCTGCTCACCGAGGCCCTCGGCGCCGACCATGTGCTGCACCTCGCGCGGCGCAGCGGCTTCGGCACCGCCGTCGACGAGGCGGTCCGCTCCGCGGCCGTCCTCACCCCCGAGGACCTGCCCTATCTGAAGCGGCCCAGCGGCTGGGACCCCGTCAGCCGCACCTGGCGCGACGACGCCTACGACATGCCGGAGCTGCCGCACGGCGAACCCGTCCAGTGGCTGTGGCTGCTGCACGACGACTGCGCCCCCGAACCCGACGCGCTCGCCGAACTCCTGCGCGTCGCCGACAGCGACCCGCACGCCGCGATCATCGGCCCCAAGCTGCGCAGCTGGTACGACCGCCGCCAGCTCCTCGAAGTCGGCGTCTCCATCGCCCGCAGCGGCCGCCGCTGGACCGGCCTGGAACGCCGCGAACAGGACCAGGGCCAGCACGACCAGGTACGCACCGTGCTCTCCGTCTCCACCGCCGGCATGCTCGTCCGCCGCGACGTCTGGGACGAACTCGGCGGCATCGACGCCCGGCTGCCCCTCATGCGCGACGACGTCGACCTCTGCTGGCGCGCCCAGGCCGCCGGGCACCGGGTGCTCGTCGCCCCCGACGCCGTGCTGCGGCACGCGGAGGCGTCCGCCCGCGAGCGCCGCCCCGTCGACTGCGTGGGCCGCTCCGTCGCCAACCCGCACCGCGTCGACAAGGCCGGCGCCGTCTACACCCTCCTCGCCAACAGCCGCGCCGCCGCCCTCCCGTATGTCATGGCGCGGCTCGTGATCGGCACCCTGCTGCGCACCCTCGCCTACCTCGTCGGCAAGGTCCCCGGCCAGGCGCTCGACGAACTCGCCGGGCTCTTCGGCACGCTGCTGCGCCCCGGCCGGATCCTCGCCGCCCGCAAACAGCGCGGCAAACCCGCGGTGGAGGCGAGCGAGCTGCGGCCGCTCTTCCCGCCGCCCGGCGCGACCGTACGGGCCACCTTCGAACAGGTCGCGGGCAACCTCAACGGCCGCTCCGAACCCGAGCTGTCCTCCGCCGGCCGGCACGGCGGCGTCGAGTCCGGCCCCGGCGGCGACGACGCGGACTTCCTGGAGATCGAGCAGTTCGCCCGGCTCAAGCGCATCGCCCGGCGGCCCGCGCCGGTGCTCTTCGCCGCCCTGCTGCTCGTCTCCCTGGTCGCCTGCCGCGCCCTGATCGGCGGCGGCTCGCTGTCCGGCGGCGCGCTGCTGCCCGCCCCCGACCTCTCCGCCCTCTGGTCGAGCTATCTGGACGGCTGGCATCCGGTCGGCACCGGCAACACCGACACCGCACCGCCCTACCTCGCGATCCTCGCGACCCTCTCGACGCTCTTCCTCGGCTCCACCGGCTTCACCCTCACCCTGCTGCTGGTCTGCTCGGTGCCGCTGGCCGGCCTCACCGCCTACTTCGCCTCCCGGCCCCTGGTCGGCTCCCGGCAGCTGCGGGCCTGGGCCGCCGTCGCGTACGCCTTCCTGCCCGCCGCCACCGGCGCGCTCGCGGGCGGCAGGCTCGGCACCGCCGTGCTCGCCATCCTGCTGCCGCTCATGGCGCGCGCCGCCGTCGCGGCCGCCGGGATGCGCGCGCCCAAGGCCCGCCCGAGCTGGCGCGCGGTCTGGACGTATGCGCTGCTGCTCACCTTCACCGCGGCCTTCACCCCGATCGTCTGGCCGATCGCCCTCGTGCTGGGCGTCGCCACCCTGCTCGTACGCGTCGTCGTCGGCCGGGGCGAGGCGCTGCTCGCCCACGGCCTGCGGTTCCTCGCGGTCGTCGGCACGCCGCTGATCGCCCTCGCCCCCTGGTCCCTGTCGCTGCTCACGCACCCCGGCCGCTTCCTCACCGAGGCCGGACTCGACTACCAGCACGGCGCCGCCTCCGCCCTCCAGCTGCTCTCCGTCGACCCCGGCGGCCCCAAGACCTTCGGCGGGCTGCTGCTGCTCGGCATCGTGCTGGCCGCGCTCGCCGCGCTGCTCCGCGGCGACCGGCAGCCCGCGGTCCGCTGCGCCTGGGCCGTGGCCCTGGTGGGCCTGCTCTTCGCCGCGCTCGCCAACGGCTCCGGCTGGGCCGGCCCCGCCTCCCTCGTCTACGGCATCGCCCTGATCGGCGCCGCCGTCATCGGCGCGGAGGGCGCCCGTACGCGCGTCACGGGCCTCAGCTTCGGCTGGCGGCAGCCCGTCGCCGCCCTCATCGCGGTCGCCGCGGCCGCCGCCCCCGTGGTCGCCGCCGCCAGCTGGATGATCAGCGGCGCGGACGGGCCGGTCGAGCGGCGGGACCCGGTGCAGGTCCCCGCGTTCGTCGCGGAGGAGGCCGGCACCCGCGACCAGGCGCGCACCCTCGTCCTCGGCGGCGAGCCCGCGCACGTCGCCTACACGCTCGTACGGGGCTCCGGCGCGCGGCTCGGCGACGCCGAGCTGGCCACGGCCGACGGCCCCGACAAGAAGCTCGACGCCGTCGTCGCCAACCTCGTCGCGGGCTCCGGCGCCGACCAGACCAGCCGGCTCGGCGAGTACGCCGTCGGCTACGTCCTCCTCCGCGACAGCGCCAAGCCGCTCGGCCGGACGCTGGACGCGACGCCGGGCCTGACCCGGCTCAGCCAGGAGGACCGCAGCTCGCTGTGGCGCGTGGACGAGCAGGTCGCGCGCGTCGCCGTGGTCGACGGGGCGAAGGACGGCGCGGGACAGGGCGCGGCGACGCCGCCGGTGCCGGTCGCGGCCGGGCCCGTCGAGGCGCACAGCAAGATCCCGGACGGCCCCGCGGGGCGCGTGCTGCGCGTCTCCGACCGGGCCGCGCCCGGCTGGCAGGCGACCCTCGACGGCAAGCCGCTCAAGGCCACCACCGTGGGCGGCTGGGCGCAGGGCTTCGAGCTCCCGGCGGGCGGCGGGCGGCTGGACCTCACGTACGACACCCCGCTGGCGCACACCGCGTGGGTGTGGGCGCAGGGGCTGCTGGGCGTCGTGCTGCTGGTGCTCGCGCTGCCGGGCCGCCGCCGCGAGGTCGACGACGACCTCCCGGAGGCCGAGGCCGCGGCCGTACCGGCGCAGGCCGCGTCGGGGGAGGGCCGCCGGGCGCGCAGGCTGCGGGCCGCGGCGGAGACCGACCAGGCCGGCGCGGAACCGGCCGCCGACGGTGAGCCCGCGGCCGATCCGTACGGGCGCGAAGGCACTGCGGACGCTGCGGACGCCGCCTCCGGACACGACGGGCCGCCGGAGGGCGCGGACCACTTCGCGGACCCGTACGCGGTGCCCCAGCAGGGGCAGTACGGGCAGTGGGACGGCCAGAACTACGCGGGCTACGGACAGCAGGGCGGCGACCCGTACCAGGAGGGGCACTACCAGGGCGGTGGCCACTATCAGGGCGGCTACCAGGACGGTCAGTACCAGGACGGCCAGTACCAGGACGGCCAGTACCAGGACGGCCAGTACCCCGCGGGGCAGCATCCCGGCGTCCCCGGCGGGCAGTTCCCCGAGGGCCAGTACCCGGAGGGGCAGTACCAGGACGGCCAGTACCCGGACGGCCAGTACCCGGCGCAGCCCTATGACGGCGGCCAGTACGACCCGTACGCCTACGGCGGGCAGCAGCACTACGACACGGCGTACGGCAACGGAACCCAGCCGCAGCCGCACCGCGACGGGAGCGAGCACCAGTGAACCGCACCACCCTGACCTTCTTCGGCGCCGTCGCCGCGCTCGCCGCCGTCACCGGCGTCGCCGCGGTCACCGTGCCCTCCGAATCGTCCCGGCCCACCGCGAAGACGGCCGAGCGGCTGCCCGTACAGCGCTCGACCCTGGTGTGCCCGCCGCCTCCGTCCTCGGAGGTGGGGGAGACGACGTACACCGCGTTCACCCCGCAGGGGAAGGGCGGCGCGAGCGGGTCCCAGAAGTCCACGGGGACGCCCACGGCGGACATGCTGCCCGTCGGGGGATCCTCGTCGGGCGGCTCCGGGGGGAAGAAGGACGAGAAGGGGAAGAAGGATGGCAAGGACGGCAAGGACTCCAAGGGCTCCAAGGACCCTAAAGATTCCAAAGGCACGGCCAAGCCCGTCGTCTCGGTGAAGGAGCCCGGCAAGCCGGTGACCGCCGACACCGACAGTTCCGACGCCCCCGCCCTCTTCGGCTCCGCCGACGGCGCGCTCGCCCCCGGCTGGAGCGTGCAGCAGACCACCACGATCAGCGCGGGCAGCGGGCGCGGCGTGCAGGGCCTGACCTGCGCGGCCCCCGACACGTCGTTCTGGTTCCCCGGGGCGAGCACCGGCAAGTCGCGCCAGGACTACGCCCACCTGACCAACCCGGACAACACCCCGGCCGTCGTGGACCTGGAGCTGTACGGCAAGGACGGCCGTATCAAGGCCCCCACCGGCGAGGGCGTCAACGTCCCGCCCCGGTCCACGGTGCGGGTGCTCCTGTCGACCCTCACGAGCCAGCCCGCGGAGGACGTCGTGGTCCATGTCGCGGCCCGCTCGGGGCGCGTGGGGGCCGCGGTCCAGGCGTCGGACGAGAAGACCGGCGGCGACTGGCTGCCGGCCTCCGCCGAGGAAGCGTCCGGCGCGGTCTTCCCCGGCGTGCCGGCGGACGCGACCTCGGTGCGGCTCGTCGCCTTCGCGCCCGGCGGCAGCGACGCCGACCTCAAGATCAAGCTCGCCGGGAAGAGCGGCTCCATCACCCCGGCCGGTCATGAGTCGCTGCACGTCAAGAGCGGCATGATGGCCACCGCCGACCTCGGCGCGATCACCAGCGGCGAGGCGGGCTCGCTGCTGCTGGCCTCGGAGGGCGGCAGCGGCAAGGTGGTCGCGGCGCTGCGCGTCACACGCGGCAAGGGCGACAAGCAGGAGACGGCGTTCATTCCGGCGACGAGGCCCATCGAGGAGCGCGGCACGGTCGCCGACAACCGCGCCAAGGGCTCGACGCTGTCCCTGGTCGCGCCCTCGAAGGACGCGGAGGTGAAGGTCACTTCCTCCGCGGGCAGCGAGGGCGGCACCCCGGTCAGCAAGAACTACTCCGTCAAGGCCGGCACGACGCTCGCCGTCGACCCGCCGAAGCCGGGCGGTGGCAAGGGCGCGTTCGCCGTGACGGTCGAGAAGACCTCCGGCGGCCCGGTGTACGCCTCGCGGATGCTGGCGCTGCCGGAGGGCGGCGTTCCGATGTTCACCATCCAGACGCTGCCCGACGACCGGGGGACGGTCGAGGTCCCGGAGGCGGAACAGCGGCTGTCGCTGCTGAACGACTGAGACCGAGGCAGTGGTCGGGGCCCCGCTTCGGTCGGGCCCCTCTTGGGTTGGGCCGCCCCTCTTGGGTTGGGCC
>NZ_JBHVHQ010000344.1:0-8428 GCF_042800135.1 Streptomyces sp. NPDC057654
GGCGGCCCTCCGACGTCACAGCGCCGCTCACCCGGCGTCAGGGCCTGTGCCCTATCGCGGCCGTGGGCGCCGGCCGCGTCGCGCCCTCCGATCACCCCAACGGTTCCATGTGGCCGGGCGACACCACGGAGCCGCCCGCCTCACCCGGCGCCGGGCCGTCGGGCAGCAGCCCCAGTCTGGCCAGGCTCCCGTCCAGCCGGGACGCGGCCAGCTCCGCGCGGGACCGGCAGCCGGTGCGCTGGAAGAGCCTGGTCAGGCGCTGCTCCACCGTCTTCTCGCTGCACGCCATGCGGGCGGCTATCCGCCGGTTGGTCTCGCCGTCGCTCACCAGGTCGATCAGTCGCACATCGCTCTCGCTCAGTCGGTTCGGCGCCGCCCGCTGCCTGGGCACGTTCAGCTTCAGGCCGTACCACCGCGCCCGGACGGCGAGCATCGTGCGCAGGAACGTCGTCGCCCCGAGCGACTGCGCCTCGCGCACCGCCTCGTCCAGCCACGTCTGGGGGTCGTCGACCAGCGCGACCAGACACTCCCGGGCGAGCAGCAGCAACTGCCGGTCGCCACGCCGCCGTACCAGGGAGAAGGCGACCCGCGCACTCTCGACATCGCCGTGCAGCACGGCCCGTCCCAGGAGCACCGACTCCCGCGTCATCGGGGAGCCCGCCTCGACGTGCAGCGCCTCCAGTTCCTCCTGTGCCCGCACGCGGTCGCCCTCACGGCCTTCCCGCGAACCGTACGAGAGCAGCCGCAGCACCAGCCGGTCCAGGCCCGCGAGCATGCCGTTCTCGCGCGCCCACCGGACGTCCTGCCACCCCCGCTCGAACGCCTCGTCCGGCTCGCCCTCCGCGCACCGGACACCCAGCCGCACCCGCCCGACCAGGGGGTGGGGGACGGCCTCGGAGATGAGATCCAGCCAGGTGCGGGCCTGCTCGATGTCGCCGCGCATCCAGTGGATCTCGCCCGCCAGTGCCCGAGCCAGTTGCGCGACACCGGAGGGATCCCGGGTCCGGCCGCGCAGTTCGATCCGGCGGATCCCGGCGAGCGCCTCGTCCCACCGGCCCGAGAGGTAGTCGCGGACCACCGCGTGATACCTCACCGCGGTGCTGTCGCCGGCCTTGGTGTACCGATCCGCCAGCACCGCTTCCAGAGCACCGGCCAGGTCGCCGTAAGCGGCGGCGCCACGCAGCCGGTCCCAGGCCATGCCCTCCACCGCCCCCGGAAGATCGCGCCGGGCCCGGTCGCTCTCGGCCCGCCCGCCCACCACCGCCGCCAGCAGCAGCCGGGTCTCCGCCGGTGTGGGCAGCGGGCCGCGCGGGGGCCCGCCCGCCTCGGGCGTGTCGTCCGGCGCCACGGGGGTCAGCGGACCCATCCCGTACCGCCCGCCCAGCGCCGTCAGCCCGGCCGCCGCCGGTATACGCCGCAGCGCGGCCCAGCGCGGGCCCTCCGCCACCCCGGCGTGTTCGTGCAGCGCCGCCACGGACCAGGCGCGGGCGCTGAACTCCAGGTCCGTTCCCGCGTCCCTTCCCGCGTCCGCGGGCGCGGCGTCCAGGCCGGCGAACAACGGCGCCGCCAGCGCCAGCGACCCGGCGTGGTCAGCCTGGCGCAGGCCCAGTTCCAGCGCCTGGCGCAGCACGCCGGACGCCTCCGGCCCCGGTCGCATGCGCTCCAGCGCCGCGCCGTAGACATCGACCGTCCGGGGCACGGCGAACCGCGCGCGTCTACGGGCCGCCGCCAGCAGCAGCGGCACCGCGATCCCGTCATCCAGCTCCGGCCCCATGGCGGCCGCGTGACCGACCAGCCACGGACGGCCGGTGCCCGCGGCGACCGGGTCCAGCCGGTCGAGGACCGAATGCACGATGCGTGCGCGCAGCTCCCGTACCTCGCAGGTGACGGGCAGCGTCCGCAACGCCGCCGCCAGCACCGGCACGGTGAACGTCAGCCGCCCCTCGTGGTCGGCGCTCAGCACGCCTTGGACGAGCAACTGGTCCACGGCCCCGGCGACGTCGCATCCGGCCGGCCGGCCCGGCGCCATCGTGCGGTACAGGTCCTCCAGGCGCACCTCGGCCTCGTCGACCAGGCGGGCCAGTACGGCCGCGCTCCAGATGCGCCCGTAGGGCACGGGGAGGTCCGGCCATCCGAGACCGGGCAGTTCCTCCGCCTCCGCGGCGAAGCGCAGGCCGCCCGCCGGTTCGCTGAGGGCGACCCGGCCGTCCATCTCCACGAGCGCGCCGTCCCGCTCGACGCCGGAGAGCACCGAGAGCAGGGAGCCGGGGTTGCCCCCCAGGGGACCGAGGGAGCGGGTCACCGCCGTCACCAGGTCGGGCTCGACGGGGCGGCCGAGCCGACGCGAGAGCAGTTCCCGCACGTCGTCCCGGTCCAGCGGCCCCAGCGCGAGCACGGTGTCGGCGGCCAGCGCCAGGTCCCCGCCGCGGTCCGTCGACGCCGTCGGCCGGGACGTCAGCACCACCGGCAGGCCCGCGGGCCGGAAGACCCGCAGCATCAGCCCCAGGGCGGAGACGGTTGCCGGCGGCACGGCGTCGACGCCGTCCACCACCATGGCGAACGGCACGTGGTCCGCCGCGTCGGCGAGCATCTCGCCGATCGTGGACAGCAGGGCCAGCCCCCCGTCGCGCCCGGCTGTCCGCAGCTCCACCCGCCGGATCTCGGTGACGCGCACCGGAAGCCGGCCGTCGTTGATCCTGGCCAGCAGCCGGCAGACCGCGTCGGCCAGCGCCGCCGTGCCGGGCTCTCCCTCGGCCGTCCGCAGGCCGAGGGAGAGCACCTTCGCGCCGCCCCGCACCGCCGCCAGCCGACCGGACTCCACAACGGCGGTCTTCCCCACCCCGGCCGGGCCGGTGACCAGCACGGTCCGTGCCGTGCCGGTGGCGCCCACAGCGCGGGCGACCGCGCGCACGTCACCTTCCCTGCCCGGCAGGGACGGATCACGCTGCTGCATCAACGACTCCTCACTCCGGACGCGGCCGGCGGGGACCGGGGTCGCGGTCCCCGCACGCGCCGGTCTGCTCCACGGCCGAGACCATGATTTCAAATCCGAATTGCAGTCAACTGTCCGCGTACCGGCCGACGCTGGTGCCAGGTTTCCCTGCCTTTGGTGACCTGCGGTCCGCGCCCGGCGGTACTCAGAGCCGTCCGTGGCACGATCGGTATCTTGACGGATTGACGTAAATCCCCTTTGTCCGTGGAAGGTTTCATGCCTCAGCAAACGCCCACGCAGAGAGTGGGAGTGGCGATCCACGCCTCGGATGCCCTCACGCGCCTCGGTCTGGCCAGCCTTCTGCGGCAGGACCGTCGCTTCTCCGAGACGCCCGCGGACCGGACGGGCCGAGCGGGCCGGGCCGATGTGACCGTGGTCGCGGTGGACACCGCGGACGCCTCCACCCTCAGCCTGCTGCACACGCTCTCGGAGTCCTCCAGCCCCCGGTTCGTGCTGCTGGTCGGACGGCAGTGGCAGGCCGACATCTTCGCCGCGGTCGACCGCGGGGTCCGCGCCGTGCTCTGTCGCGACAGCTTCACCCCGGCGGCCTTCTCGCAGACGCTGCTGGCCGTCGCCCATGGCGGCGGCAGCTTTCCCCCCGCCCTCCAGGGCACCCTCATGCGGCAGGTGCAGTGGACCCACCGCGAGGTCCTCGCCCCCCGCGGCCTGACCGCCTCCGGAGTCAGCCCCCGCGAGGTGGAGGTCCTGCGCCTCATCGCGGAGGGCCTGGAGCTGCCGGAAGTCGCCGAGAAGCTCGCCTACTCCGAACGCACCGTCAAGTACGTGCTCTACGGCCTGATGAAACGCATGAACCTGCGCAACCGCGCACACGCGGTC
Source organism: Streptomyces sp. NPDC057654 (assembly GCF_042800135.1). NCBI lineage: Bacteria > Bacillati > Actinomycetota > Actinomycetes > Kitasatosporales > Streptomycetaceae > Streptomyces > Streptomyces sp. NPDC057654. Next base: position 3,830 of record NZ_JBHVHQ010000344.1, read on the forward strand.
TCCCACGCCCTGCGCACCGGCCTGATCTGAGCACGGCGACGCAGGAGGCGGCGGACGAGTCGGCTTATACGCCGGGTTCTGTCTCCCGAGCGCCTCGCGGCCCTCGGGGAGGCGGCCATCCATCTAGGTCTGCCGTTGCCGACAGACTCGTGCGGTCTACCCGCGAACTCGGGCCGGCTGCCCTCGAACGTCCGCGCAGGGCCACCGTCTCCGAAGAGACGACGGCCCCTCTTGACCTTGCTCCGGGTGGGGTTTACCTAGCCCTCCGAGTCGCCTCGGAGGCTGGTGGTCTCTTACACCACCGTTTCACCCTTACCGGAAGCCTCGCGGCCCCCGGCGGTCTGTTTTCTGTGGCACTGTCCCGCGGGTCACCCCGGGTGGCCGTTAGCCACCACCCTGCCTTGTGGAGCCCGGACGTTCCTCGGGAGGATCCGAAGATCCCCACGCGGCCGCCCGGCCGGCTCGTCCGCCGTGCCGCCCATGGTACCTGGCCAGGCCCGTAGCGCTTGACCTTGCCGCGACGTCAACGTTTCTACTGGTCTCATGAGAATCGGAGAGCTCGCCGCGCTGGCGGCCGTCAGCCCCCGGACCGTACGCCACTACCACCACCTCGGGCTGCTCCCCGAGCCGCCGCGGCTCGCCAACGGTTACCGCGCGTACGGGCTCCGGGACGCCGTCGCGCTCACCCGCGTACGCCGCCTGACCGACCTGGGGCTGAGCCTGGACGAGGTGCGGGACGTGCTCGCCGACGATTCGGGGCGCGAGCTGCGCGAGGTGCTGGGCGAGCTGGACGCGGATCTGGCCCGCCAGGAGGCGGCCGTCCGCGAGCGGCGGGCGCGGGTGGCGGTGCTGCTGCGCCAGGCCGAGGAGGGGACCCTGACCGCCGAGGGGCCCGTCTCCGCCGAACTCGCCGAGCTCTACGGCGAGATGGCCCGCGTCGGCGCGGCGCGCCCCGGTCCCGAGCCCGCCGCCGCAGCCAAGGAACGGGAGTTGCTGGCCCTGCTGGAGACCGCCTCCGCGCCCGAGGACCGCGAACGGCTCGTGGCGCTGCTGCGTTCGACGGCGGCCGAGCCGGGGGCGATGGAGCGCGCGTACGAGGTGTACGCGCTCCTCGACGCCCTCGCGGACGCCGACCCCGCCGACCCCCGCGTGGACGAGGCGGCCCGGCTGCTCGCCGATTGCCTGCCGCCCGGCGTGGCCTCGGATGTCGCCGCCGAGACCGGGGAAGAGCAGGAAGACGGCTTCGTCGACGTGCTCTTCTCCGACTTCGCCCCCGCCCAGGCCGCCGCCGTACGCGGCGCGATGCGGCTGCTCGTCGACCGCGCCCAGGCGGGAAGTGACCCCCGGTGAGCGCGCTCCAGCGGATACGCCTCGTAGCGGCTCACGAAGGGCGCACCGCCGTCAGCCTCGGGCTGTGGGCGGCCCGGCGGCGGAACGGGGTCGACGGCGGCGCCGAAGGGTTCGGATACGCCCGCGCGCAGGCGTCATTGCTCTACTCGCTCGTCTTCGTCAGTCTCATCGAGACGGCCGGGATGTCCGTACTGCTCTCCGGCTTTCCCGTCGCGCACCTGATCACGCTGGTCATCGACGTGTACGCGGTGCTGTTCGTACTCGGCCTACAGGCCGCCGCCGTCACCCGCCCGCACACCGTCGGCCCCGCCGGCCTGCGCGTCCGCGCCGCCGCCCGGCTCGACCTGCGGATACCGCCCGAACTCATCGCCTCCGTACGCCGCGACATCCGCTTCCCCGCCGCCAAGCCCGCCGACGACGTGCTGGAGCTGCCCATCGCCGGGCAGACCTCCGTCACCGTGGAGCTGACCGAGCCGGTCGGCTACCGCACGCTCCTCGGCGCGCCGCGCCACGCCCGTACGATCCGCTGCCACGCCGACGACCCGGCCGCGCTGGTCACGGCGGTACGGGCACTGCTCCCCGCACAGGAACCGGCCTGAGCAAGGGCGGAACACCTACGCCGGCGCGAACCGCACCTTCCGCCGGCCCGGTTCCGCCTCCGTCAGCCGGACCCGCAGCCGCCGCCCGAGCGGGAGCGGCGGTGCGTCCGGGGCGCCGTCGACGCGGCCGATGACCGCCGGGTCGTAGAGGTGGACCGTGCCGGAGGACGGGCGCTTCGGCTGTACGTCCACCACGTACGCGTCGAAGATCTCGCCGACCCGGCCCCGCAGGGACGCCGCCTCCACCAGGTCCACGCTCTCCCGTTCGGCCTGGTTCGCGCGCCGCGAGCCGCCCTCCATCTCCCCCGGCAGCGCGTCGAGCGCCTCGCGCGCCCACTCGGGCGGCTCGGCGCCCGCGGCCCCCGCCAGGCACAGCTCGCCCGCGTAACGGTCGACGAGGCGGCGCAGCGGGGCGGTGCAGTGCGTGTACGGGGCGGCGACGGCAGCGTGCACGGCCTCGGCGGGCTGCGGGGCCTCGCCGTCGAAGGCGCGGTAGCCGGCGCCGCGCAGCAGGGCGGTGCACTCCTGTAGGAACGCGGCGTGGTTGGCGCGGTGCGCATCGAGGGAGCGGATGACCTGCGCGTACGGCATGCCCTCGGGCCAGTCGACGCCGAGCGCGCGGGCAACGTGGCGCAGCCGGGCGGCGGCGCTCTCGGGGGCGGCCGGGAGGGTGCGCAGGATGCCGGTGCCGGTGCGCAGCATGAGGTCGGCGGCGGCCATGCCGGTCATCAGGGAGAGCTGCGCGTTCCAGCCGTCGGCGGGCAGCGGGGCGCGGTATTCGAGTGCGTAGCCCTCGCCGCGCGCGCCGCCCTCGACGATCTCCTGCTCGGGTACGTGCAGGGAAATGCCGCCGCGGTCGCGTTCGAGCTCCTCGCGGAGCAGGCCGATCTCGCGGAGGAGGGAAAGCGGTTCCTCGGCGGTGCGGGAGTCGATGGCGCGCTGCACGCCCGCGTAGTCGAGCTTGGCACGGCTGCGCACGAGGGCGCGGCGTACGTCGGTCCGTACGACCTGGCCGGACGGGCAGAGGTCGAGCTGCCACAGGAGCGCGGGCCGGTCCTGGTCGGGCAGCAGGCTGGCGGCGGCCTCGCCGAGCACGGCGGGGTGCAGGGGCACGCGTTCGTCGGGGAAGTAGAGCGTCATGACGCGGCGGTGGGCCTCGGCGTCGAGGGCGCGGCCGGGGGCGACGAAGGCGGCGACGTCGGCGATGGCGTAGTGCACGCGGTAGCCGCCGCCGTCCCGGCGGGCGAGGTACATGGCCTGGTCGAGGTCCATCGAGTCGGGCGGGTCGATGGTGAACAGCGGCAGGTCGGTGGCGTCGTGGTCGGGCAGCCGCGGGCTCTTGGCGGCCTGTTCGGCCTCGTCGAGCACGTCCGGTGCGAACGCCTCGGGAAGCTCCATCTTCGCGCGCAGCTCGCGCAGCGCGGCCCGCAGGGGGGCGCCGTCCGTGTCGGTCACATGCATATGGCGGCGGGGCATGGCACCGAGCGTAGGACGGGGTGCGGCGCGGGGCGCGGTGACTGTCGCGTACGGGCGTGGGGCGGGCGCCTGGGGTGAGGGCGTCCGGACAGGATTTAAGCTGCCTCGGGGTCGCCCCGTCCCGTACCACCGCCTGAAGGAGATCGCCGTGCTCGTGCTGCTGCCGCCGTCGGAGGGGAAGGCCGCCGGTGGTTCCGGGGCCCCGCTGGATCTGGCGGCGCTGTCGCTCCCGGAGCTGACGGCGGCGCGCGGGGCCGTGCTCGACGAGTTGGTGGAGCTGTGCGCGGGCGACGAGGAGAAGGCCGCGCAGGCGCTGGGGCTGAGCGCCGGGCTGCGCGGCGAGATCGCGAAGAACGCGGCGCTGCGGGGCGCCGGGACGCGGCCGGCCGGTGAGATCTATACGGGCGTGCTGTACGACGCGCTGGGCCTGGCGACCTTGGACGCGGCGGCCCGGCGGCGCGCGGAGCGGTCGCTGCTGGTCTTCTCCGGGCTGTGGGGCGCGGTGCGGATCGGCGACCGCATCCCCTCCTACCGCTGTTCGATGGGGGTGAAGCTGCCGGGTACGGGCGCGCTCGGCGCGTACTGGCGGGGGCCGATGGCCGACGTGCTCCCGGCGGCGGCCGGGGACGGGCTGGTCCTGGACCTGCGTTCGGCGGCGTACGCGACGGCGTGGAAGCCGAAGGGCGAGGTGGCGGAGCGTACGGCAACCGTGCGAGTGCTCCAGTCGAAGATCGTGAACGGGGTGGAGAAGCGCTCCGTGGTCAGCCACTTCAACAAGGCGACGAAGGGGCGGCTGGTGCGCGACCTGCTGGTGAGCGGGGTGGTGCCGGGCGGTCCGGAGGAGCTGGTGGGGGCGGTGCGCGAGCTGGGGTACACGGTGGAAGCGGAGGCGCCGACGCGCGCGGGCCGGGGCTGGGCGCTGGATGTGATCGTGACGGAGCTCTGACCGACCCCTCCCTCGCGTTGCAACATCCGCAACGTTCGTTGCGAGTGATGTGTACGGGCGGCAGGATGGCAACCGTGACCACTACCCCCGCCGCCACCCAGCCCCCGGCCTCCGTACTCGACCTGGCCCCCGTCATCCCCGTCGTCGTCCTGGACGACGCGGCCGACGCCGTGCCGCTCGCCCGCGCCCTCGTCGCGGGCGGCCTGCCCGCGATCGAGGTGACCCTGC
>NZ_JBHVHQ010000345.1:0-8427 GCF_042800135.1 Streptomyces sp. NPDC057654
CTGTACGGGGGACGGGCCCCCGGCGCCCGCCGTGACGGCTGACGCGGACGGCGTACGGGCCAAGGCCGCCTCGGCGGAGCCGAGCGCCGCGCAGGCCCCAGGACCGCCCCCGCACCGTCACCCCTTCGGTCGGCAGCACGCCGGCCCCGCCTTCACCCGGCCGCCCCTCGCCGCCCCTTCCCGACGCGCGGCCCCCTCGCCAGTTCCCCTCACCCATCTCGTACCACCCCGTCTCGTACCACCCGTAAGGAGTCACCGTGGCAGTCGTCGCGGAACCCGGGCGCCGGGGCCGCCGCAGCGGGCCGCAGGCGCGCCGCGAGGCCCGGATCGGCCTGCTCTTCGTCCTCCCCTGCTTCCTGCTCTTCCTCGCCTTCCGCTTCGGCCCCGGCATCGCCGGTGTGCTGATGAGCTTCACGGACTACTCGCTCACCGGCGGCGGGCGCTTCATCGGCCTCGACAACTTCAACCGCCTGTGGCACGACCCGCTGTTCTGGAAGTCCCTCAAGGTGACCGTCCTCTACACGGTCATGGCCGTGCCGGGGACGGTGCTCGCCTCGACCGCGCTGGCGCTGCTGACACGGCGCGCCTTCCGGGGCTCCAAGGTGTTCCGGTCGGTGTTCTTCCTGCCGGTCGTCACCTCGCTCGTCCTCGCGGCGACGGTCTTCGTGTGGATCTTCTCGACGGGCGGTCCGTGGTCGACCTTCATGAGCTGGTTCGGCCTGTCCGACTCCTCGTGGCTCGGCGACAACGTCCTCGTGCTCCCGGCGCTCGCGCTCATCGGGGTCTGGTCGCGCTTCGGCTACGGGATGCTCATCCTGCTCGCCCGCATGCAGGACATCCCGCGCGAGCTGGAGGAGGCCGCGCTGACCGACGGCGCGGGGCCCTGGCAGCGGTTCCGGCACATCGTGCTCCCGCAGCTGCGGCCCGCGATGTTCTTCCTGGCCGTCATCGAGACCACGTCCTCCTTCCAGGTCTTCGACGCGATCTACACGATGACCGGCGGCGGCCCCGCCAACGCGAGCTACACGCTCGTCTTCCAGCTCTACGACGCGGGCTTCAAGTACTTCGACCTGGGCTACGCCGCGACCATCGGGGTCGCGCTGTTCGTACTGACCCTCGTGGTCGCGCTGATCCAGCGGCTCGTCATCGGGAAGGACACGTGACCATGACCACCGGGTTCGCCGAGAAGACTCCGGACACGCCGCCCGCGCCCCCGCCGCCGGTCCCCGACCGCGCGGCGCGCCGGGCCGAGCGCGCGCGGCGGCGGGCCGCCGACCGGGACAGCGTGCCGCACGCGATGCGCGGCACGCGCGGCGGGCGGATCGTCCGGGGCGTGCTGCTGGCCGTCGCCGCGCTCGCGACGATCTTCCCGTTCTACGCGATGGTCGTGCTGTCCCTGAAGCCGTCCGCGGCCGTCGAGTTCCCCGGCAGCCTGCTGCCCTGGCCGCTCAGCGGCGAGGCGTACGACACGGTGCTCGGCGCGCAGAGCGTGCTGCGCTGGCTGCTCAACACCCTGCTGTACTCGGTGGTGTCGGTGATCGGCGTGCTGCTGCTCGCCGCGCTGGCCGGCTACGCCTTCGCGAAGAAGCGGTTCCCCGGCCGGGAGGCGATGTTCTGGTCGTTCCTGTCGATGGTGATGGTCCCGTACCACGTCACGATGATCCCGACCTTCGCCATGATCGCGAAGCTCGGCGGGGTCGACACCTACTGGGGGCTGATCCTCCCCACCCTCGCCAACGCGCAGGCGGTCTTCCTGATGCGCCAGTTCGTGCGGGGGCTGCCCGACGAGCTGTTCGAGGCGGCCCGGCTGGACGGGTGCAGCGAGTGGCAGGTCTTCTACCGGATCGTGCTGCCGCTGCTCAAGCCGATCCTCGCGACGCTCGGCGTCTTCGTCTTCCTGTGGCACTGGAACGACTTCCTGTGGCCGCTGGTCGTCGGGCAGTCCACCGACATGCGCACCCTGACGGTGGGCATCGCCTCGCTCCAGCAGCAGAACGTGCCGCTGAACGTGGTGCTGTCCGGCTCCGTCATCGCGTTCGTACCGATCTTCGCCGCCTATCTCGTCGGGCAGCGCTACTTCACCGAGGGCGTCTCGGCGTCCGGAATCAAGGGATGAGACCCAATGACGACAACCACGCGTTCCACGGCGACACCCGCCCAGGCCGGTGAACTCCTCGGCGCGGAGCCCGGATTCGCGAGCAAGGCCGAGCTGGAGGAGCGGCTGACTGCCCCCTCCCCCGCGCTGATCCGCGACATGGGAGAACTGGAGGGCGACCTGCTGGTGCTGGGCGCCGGCGGGAAGATGGGCCCGAGCCTGTGCCGGCTGGCGCGGCGCGCCCTCGACGCAGCCGGGCGCGACGATGTGACGGTGCACGCCGTGTCGCGCTGGTCCGACCCGGCCGCCGCGCGGGACCTCGCCGGACACGGCGTACGGACCGTGGCCTTCGACCTGATGGACCCGGACGCCGACCTCACGGATCTGCCCGACGCGGGCAACGTGGTGTTCATGGTGGGCGCCAAGTTCGGCTCCAGCGGGGCCCCGGCGCACGCGTGGGCCGTGAACGCGGCGATGCCCGACCGGGTGGCGCGCCGCTGGTCCGGGGCGCGGATCGCCGCGTTCTCGACGGGCAACGTGTATCCGCTCGTACCGGTCGGCTCCGGCGGCAGCACCGAGGACGACGCGGTGGCGCCGGTCGGCGAGTACGCGATGTCGTGCCTGGGGCGCGAACGGATCTTCCAGCACGCAGCCCTCACGCGCGGCACGCGGGTCGCGCTGATCCGCCTCAACTACGCGATCGACCTGCGGTACGGGGTGCTCGCGGACATCGGCGAGCGGGTCCGGACCGGGGAGCCCGTGGACGTGACCACGGGCCACGCCAACGTCGTGTGGCAGGGCTACGCGAACGAGGCGGCCCTGCGGTCCCTGCTCCACGCGACCGCGGGCGACGGCGAGGGCTTCACGCTGAATCTGACGGGCCCGGAGACCGCCTCGGTGCGGCGGATGGCGCAGTGGTTCGGCGCGGAGCTGGGCCAGGAGCCGGTACTGGCCGGGACGGAGGCCCAGACGGCGCTGCTGTCCGACGCGAGCCGCTGCCACGCCCTCTTCGGCTACCCGGACGTACCGCTGCGCACCCTCGTCCGCTGGCAGGCCGACTGGCTGCGCCGAGGGCTGCCGCTGTCCGGCAAGGCCACCAAGTTCCAGACTCGCGACGGAAGGTTCTGAACCCGCCATGTCCCTCCCCGCCTCCACCCGGTCGACCGGCGACACCACCGCGCTCGGCGTGCTCGCGCAGGGCACCGTGATCCCCGCCCATCCGCTCGCCCTCACGCCCGCGGGCGACTTCGACGAGCGCCGTCAGCGCGCCCTGACCCGCTACTACCTGGCCTCGGGGGCCGGCGGGGTCGCGGTGGGCGTGCACACCACCCAATTCGCCATCCGCGAGCCCGAAGTGGGTCTGCTCGCACCGGTCCTGGAGCTCGCCGCCGAGACCGTACGCGCCGAGGCCGGGCGCCCGTTCGTGAAGGTCGCGGGCGCGTGCGGCTATGTCGCGCAGGCCGTCGCCGAGGCCGAACTCGCCGCGTCGCTCGGCTACGACGCGGTCCTGCTGAGCCCGGCCGTGCCGGGCGCCGACGAGAAGGGCCTGCTGGACCGGGCCCGCGCGGTCGGCGAGGTCCTGCCGGTCATCGGCTTCTACCTCCAGGAGGCGGTGGGCGGCCGGTATCTGTCGCCGGAGTTCTGGTCGGCGTTCGCGGACCTCCCCGCCACCGCCGCAGTGAAGATCGCCCCCTTCGACCGCTACCGCACCGCCGATGTCGTCCAGGCCGTCGCGCGCTCCGAGCGGGCGGACGAGGTGACGCTCTACACCGGCAACGACGACGACATCATCGGCGACCTCCTCACCTCGTACACGACCGCCGACGGGCGGCAGCGCCGGATCGCGGGCGGGCTGCTCGGCCAGTGGGCGGTGTGGACCGAGGCCGCCGTGCGCCTCTTCGAGGACGTGCGCCGGGCCCGCGAGGGCGACCACGAGGCGCTGGCGCGCTGCCTCGCGCGGCGCACCGAGCTGACCGACGCCAACAGTGCGGTGTTCGACGTACGCGGCGGGTTCCGGGGCTGCGTCGCCGGGGTCCACGAGGTGCTGCGCCGCCAGGGCCTGCTGGAGGACATCCGCTGCCTGGACCCGAAGGAGACGCTGTCGCCCGGCCAGGCCGAGGAGCTGACGCGGGTGTGCGCCGCCTATCCCTGGCTGACCGACGACGCGTTCGTGGCGGAGCACCGCGATGCCTGGCTCTCCTGACCGCGCGCCGGCCCCCTCGGTTCGGGAGGGCTCCTCGGTACGGGAGGGCTCCTCGGTACGGGAGCGGCCGCGCGTCGTGGTGTCCGTACCGCCGCGTCTGCGCCCGGAGTTGTTCGCGCCCGCGGTGTGGGAGGAGCTGGCGTCGGCCGCCGAACTGACCGTCCTGGACGACCATACGGACGCGGTGGCGCTGGCGGCGGCGCTGCCGGGGGCGCACGCCCTGATCACCTCATGGGGCACGCCCAGGGTGGCGGGTCCGCTGCTGGCCGCCGCCGACCGGCTGGCGCTCGTGGCGCACACGGGGTCGGCGGTGGCGCCGTACGTCGCTCCCGAGGTCTTCGCGCGGAACATCCGGGTCACGCAGGCCGGGGACGCGATGGCCCGCCCCGTCGCCGAGGTCGCGCTCGCCTTCACCCTCGCGCTGCTGCACCGCGTGCACCGCTTCGACCATGCGCTGCGCTCCGGCGCGGCGTGGGAGACGGCGAGCGCGGCGCCGCCCCGGCACGAGATCCACGGCAGCGAGATCGGGGTGATCGGCGCCTCCCGCACGGGCCGTGCCTATATCGCCCTGGCCCGCGCTCTGGGCGCCCGGGTCTCGGTCAGCGACCCTTTCCTCAGCGATGAGGAGGCCGAACACCTGGGCGTACGGCGCGTCTCGCTCGACCGCCTGTTGTGCGGCAGCCGGGTCGTAGCGGTCCACGCGCCCGCCACCGAGGAGACCCGGCACCTGCTGAACGGGCCCCGGCTGGCCTTGATGCCGGACGGCGCGAGTCTGGTGAACACCGCGCGTTCGTGGCTCGTGGACGAGGCGGCCCTGCTCGCCGAGGTGCGCGACGGCCGTCTGGACGCGGCGATCGACGTCTTCGACGCGGAGCCGCTGCCGGTGGACCACCCCTTCCGGTCCCTGCCGAACGTACTCCTGACTCCGCATCAGGCGGCGGGCACGGTGGAGTGCCGCCTCCGGCTCGGGGCGAGCGCGGCCGACGAGGTGCTCCGGCTCCTCGGCGGGCGCGGGGCGGCGCATCCGGTGGGGCCCGAGGCTCTGGTCCGCTTGCACTGAGCCGCGGACGTGACGGCCGTACGTAACGGACGTACGCACACAACTCCCTTCAGCTGATGGGCAGTTCAGCCACCTGGCGTACGTCAGGATGGATATCGCCGCTCCTGCCCCATGCGTCATTGCTGTGTCGGCGGTCCCAGGTTTGCATGACTCCGCTCGGACATGTGACGCCTGATGGGCGCTTGGCGGAGGGGGTTGTCGTGCGTAAGTGCGCAGCGCGTGGCGGGAGATGGAGACCGGCCGGGGCGCGTCGGTCGAGTGGGGCGCGCCGGTCGGGTGTGGTGGCGCTGATCGGCGCTGTCGCGGTCGTCGTGTCGGCGGGCGGCGTGGCGGCGGTGCCGCGGCCCGGCCCGGCGGACTCCGGGCGGCGTACGGTCCAGGGCTCGGGCAGCGCGGTGGACGCGGCACGGGGGTACGTGGCGGCGGGCGCAGCGCGGTATCACGTCGGCGACGCCTCGCGTGATCTGCGGCCCCTGACGGCCCTGGTCCGGGGGAAGGCCGAGACCGTGCGGTTTCAGCAGCGGCATCGTGGGGTGGACGTCCTCGGCGGGCAGTACGTGGTCCGGATGGAGCGTAGGGGCGGCGAGCGGGACGTCACCGGGACGTCCGGGAAGTACTTCACCGGCCTGACGACCGGCACCACGCCCGCCGTGGACGAGGCCCTGGCGGTGGAGCGCGCGGTCGACGCCGCCACGGACCGGCTCGCAGGGGCGCGGGTGCCGAGGGACGACGCGCGCCCGCTGACCGGCACCGCGCGCGGCCTCGTCGTCCTGCCTCGCGGTACGGGCGTCCTCACCCGGCACGTGACCGTACGGGGTCTCCACCCGGTGACCGCCGAGCCTGTGCTCCAGGAGGTCTACGTCGACGCGGAGAACGGCTATCCGCTGCTCCAGTACAGCGGGCTGAAGACCTTTCGCGCGCCCGCCGACGACGCGGCCGCGAACGAGGAGACTTCCCGCGGACTCCGCGCGGCGCCCGGTGTGAGCGCGAACGGATCCGGGACCGTGAACACGAACGGGACCGTGAACACGAACGGGTCCGGGAGCACGAACGGGTCCGGGAGCACGTACGACGGCCGGGCCGTCGACCTGTCCGTGACCTATGACGAGCCGCGCAAGGAGTACCTGCTGCGGGACGGCGACCGTATGGCGGGCACCAGCAAGAACGCCCTGACCACGTGGGACGCGCGCGAGCGGTATGCCAGTGACGTGACCGGGAAGTGGCCGTCCGGCCTGAAGGAGTTCGGCTCGCCGACGCCCGCCTTCGGCCCGGAGGCCACCGAGGCGGGCGCGGTGAACGCGCAGTGGGCGGCGGGAAAGGTCTACGACTACTACCGGCAGCAGCACGGCCGCGACAGCCTGGACGGCCGGGGCATGGCGGTCGACTCGCTGGTGGGCGTGACGCAGTACGGCCGTCCGTACGTCAACGCCTTCTGGGACGGCGCGAAGGCCGTGTACGGCGCGGGCGACGCCGAGCACCGCACGCTCTCCGCCGGGCTCGACGTCGTCGGGCACGAGCTGACCCACGGCGTCATCGACCACTCGGCCCGGCTCGTCTACGCGGGCCAGTCCGGCGCGCTGAGCGAGGCGATCGCCGACTACTTCGGCAACGCCGTCGAGACGGACGTCTCCGGCACCTCCATGGACAGCCCGGACGCCGGGCTGTTGGGCGAGTCGCTGTGCCGCACCAAGGCGCCGCGCGACTGCGCGACCCGCGACCTGAACGACGGGCGGACCACGTCGAAGTCCTTCCTCGGCGTCTCCCTCGCCACCGACAGCGGCGGCGTCCACCTCAACTCCACGATCTTCTCGGGCGCCCTGTGGGACCTGCGCCAGGACGTCGGCCGCGTGCTCGCCGACCGCATCGTCCACAAGGCGCTGACCGAGTACCTGACCCCGCTGGACGGCTTCACCGAGGGCCGCGCCGCCGTGCTCGCCGCCGCGCGGGACCTGGGGGTCACAGCGGCTCAGCGCCGGGCCGCCGAGCGAGCGTTCAGCGCGCACGGCATCGTGCCGGGATGGGAGCAGGCGCTGGGCGTGGACTCCGACGTCGTCCTCGACCGGATCGACCCGGCCGGGACGCGGATCGGCGCGGGCGGCGGCTGGTGGGCGGCGAGCACCGCGGACTCCGCGGTGTGGGCCGGACGGGCCGACGGCACCGGCACGCCGCAGCGGATCAGCCCCGACGACGGCCGCCCCCACGTCGACCCGGTCACGGATGGGAAGACCGTGGTGTGGCTCGCGTACAACAGGCGGTCCGTGGACATCCTGGCGCGGCCGATCGCGGGAGGGCCGGTCGAGACGCTGTGGCGCGGCCGGCGGGCGGCGGTCGAACTGCGGGTGGACGGCGACCTGGTGGTCTTCGAGGCCGGTTCCCTACCGGGCGGGCGGACCCCGCAGTATCTGCGGCTGAGCGACACCACCGCCCACCGGGTCATCGAGGAGGACAGCGGCGTCCAGGGCTTCTTCCCGTCCGTCAGCGACGGGCGGATCGCCTACACGACGCGCTGGTACGACTCCGACGCCGGCCGCAATTTCTTCGGCGCCGAGGTCTTCGACGTGGAGACGGGCAGACGCACGGTGACGGGCCAGCTCGGCGCGCCCCGGGACGCCGGGCGCACCGCGATCAACGGCTCGTACGTCTACTGGCTGGTGCACGAGGACCGCGGCAGCGGGCTCACGGCGCTGCGCCGCGCGGACCTGGACGGTACGCACGTGGTGGACCTCAGCCCCGGCACGGGGACCGGCGCGCTGCTGATCGACGACCTGACGGCCACGGACGACGCGGTCACTGTCACCACCCCCACCACCGCGACCGCGACCGCGGTCGGCCGCGGCAACGAGGCGACGGGGAAGCTCTGGCAGTTCTCGGCGGACGGCAAGCGGAAGGACCGGGTGTCCTGCGACCGCGGCGAGCAGATGCGGGCGGCGGCCCCCGGCGGCCGTCAGGTCGTCTGGATCGACAGCACGACGGGCACCTCTCGCCTGGTCACGCGGGTACGGCCGGCGGGGCGCTGCGGATAGGCCGCGCGGGACGTCGGGGGCGGAGCGTCGGGGGCGGGCGGCGGCC
>NZ_JBHVHQ010000346.1:0-8419 GCF_042800135.1 Streptomyces sp. NPDC057654
GCGCAACATTGGCCGGGGGCGCGGCGCCGGCCGGGCGCGTGCGGGCCCGCGGCGCGCCTGATCACTTGTGGTCGTTCCTGGCGAGCGAGAACGCCCCGGCGCGGGCCGCGTGGTACGCCGCGTCGGCCGAGATCCGCGGCAGTTCGGGGTCGAGCGGTCGGCGGGAGATGAGCATCCGGTAGTAGAACGGCGCCGACATCGCCGCGATGGTCTCCTCCGCGTCGGTGTCCGGGGGGAGTTCGCCGCGTTCGACCGCGTGGTGGACGACCGCGGAGGCGAGCCGCAGGCGTTCGGCGATGGTGTCGCGCAGGGCGTCCCCGGCGGACGGGTCGAGGGACGCGGCGGAGACGACCCCCGCGAGGAACGCGTGGTTGCGCGAGGCCGTGTAGAAGCTGCCGATGGCCTGGGCGAGCAGGCGCAGATCCTGCTGAAGGCTGCCCGTGTCGGGGATCAGGATCTCCGTCGCGCCCTTGTGGGTCAGCGCGTCGCGCATGATGCCCTCGACGGTGCGCCAGCGCCGCCGGATCGTCGCGGGATGGACGCCCGCGCGCTGGGCGACGCCTTCCACGGAGAGCGCGGCGTAGCCGCTGTCCGCGAGTTCGTCCAAGGCGGCGTTCAGCACGGCCTCGCGCGTACGGGCCGTGCGTCCGCCGGGACGGACCGACCCGGGGACGGCCCCCGGGGAGGAATCCGGGGAGGAATCCGGGACGGCCCCCGGGGTGGAATCCGGGGAGGAGCCTGGGGCGGGGTCTGGGGAGTGTGATCTGTCGTTCATCGCCCTGCATTGCGTGACGCGGTCAGTCCGGATAGTGTCCCACGGAGCTTAATGCGCACGATCGCGCATTAACGGGGTGGCCCTTCCCGCGGCCTCCGTATCCGTTCCGCGTGCTTTCCTCATACGGGGGTTGAGGGAGGCACGGGAACGGGCGGACGAGCAGTGGCCCGGGGGAGGGAAACCCGCCGCCGCCCGGACCGGCTCAGAGTTCGAGACGGAAGGCGACCCGGTCCAGCGAAGGCCCGTCGTAGTCCGCGATCGGCTCGGACGGGACGAAGCCGAGGGCGCTGTGGAAGGCGATGGAGCGCTCGTTCTGCGGCGAAGTGATCGCCTTGACGACCGTACGGCCGTCCGCCCGCGCCCTGTCGAAGAACCGCTCGTACAGGAAACGGCCCAGACCGCTGCGGCGCCAGGCGGGCGCGACCCCGCTGAAGTGGACGTACGCCTCCCGCGGGTCGGACGGGGAGAGGAACCCGATGACGAAACCCGCCAGTTCGCCGTCGCGCTCGGCGATCAGGCTGGTGTCGTAGAAGTGGTTCACGAACACCCGGGTCAGGTCCCGGGAGGCGGGGCGGCCCCACCACTCGTCGACCACCGAGACGACGGCGTCGAAGTCCCGCGGCGCCGCCGCGCGCGTCGTGAAGGGCTCCAGCGTACGGACCTCCGGCGCGCCGAGATTCCTGCGGAACGCGACCCGGTCCTGGCCCGGCCCGTCGTAGTCGCTCCGCACCGGCACGCCGCCCGCCTCACGGTCGCCCGCCTCCAGCGCGAAGCCCATGGCCTGGTGGAACGCGATGGACCCGGTGTTCCCCGGCGAGGTGATGGCGCGCACCTCGGTCCGCCCGGCCGCCGCCGCGCGCTCGAAGAACGCGGTGTAGAGCCGACGGGCCACGCCCTGCTTGCGCAGCCGCGGGTCCACGCCGACGAAGTGGATGTACGCCTCGTGCGCGCGGTCCGCGGAGTGGAAGCCCACCAGGAACGCGCGGACCCCCGTCTCGTCCTCCAGCACCAGACTGGTGTCCGCGAAGTGCTGGAGGAACAGCCGGGGCAGCAGCAGCGACAGCTCCCGCGCCTGCTCAGGGGTGCGGGAGTCGCCCCACCACTGCTGTACGCACCTCACGAGCGCGGGGTAGTCGGCTGTACGGGCCGGGCGTACGTCGTGCATGTCCTGCCTCCCAGTCGGTGACGACGACTTCGAAGCCGAACCTTAGTCCGAGGGTGTGACAGGGCCGCGGGGGCCTCCGGACACTGCGGAGTTCCCGCTCGTACGGGCGTGACGCCCGTGCCCGTACGTACCCGGTCCGGCCGGGAGCGCGCGGCGGCGCCGGGTCAGCCGGGCGCGGCGCCCGCGCGGGACGAGCCGTCGATCTTCGCGAGTATCCGGTGGAACTCCCGGCGTTCGGCCTCGTCGAGGACTTCGAAGATCGCGTGGAGCGCCTGGTCCTTGGAGTGGGAGCCGCCGGTGATGAGCGAACTGCCGCGGGCCGTCAGGTCCACGAGCACCGCCCGGCCGTCCGTGCGGTCCGTCACGCGGCTGATCAGGCCGTCCAGTTCCAGGGTGTCGAGCGATTCCGTCACGCTGCGGGCGGTGATCCCGAGCGTCTGGGCGAGCGCCGTCACGCGCGTGGAGCCGCGGTCGGCCAGGATCGTCAGGATCCGGCCGCGCGCGGGCGTCAGACCGTGCCGGGCGAGTCGCGCGTGGGCCTGGCTCCTGGCCCAATCCGCCACGGACAGGAGCAGTTCGGCGAGTTGCGCCGGAGCGGGGGTGTGGGAGGGCTGCATCAAATGGCAGTCAGTGTAGGGGGAGGCGTACGGGGCGTCAGCCGCCCGCGATTCCGGGGAACGGACCGGTTGTGACTTCTTCGGCGGGCCGATCGGCCGTCGCCGGCCTTCTCACGTGCCGGATCGCGATGGGGCGGGGGAGCGCGGGTGTGCCGGGCGGGTGAGGCAGGGTCGCACTTTCGAGTGTTCGCCGACGAGCCGGGACCGTGTCCTCACGTACTGGCCCGGTCACCGGCCCGGTCGTGTTCGTACGGACGTTCGTCTTTGGCCGACGCCCGGAGCCGGGCCCGCTTGCGCCAGGCGACGATCAGCGCGCCGAGGGCGCTCAGCGCGATGAAGCCCATCGAGGCGAGGAAGACGGGCGAACCCGGCTCGGCCGCGGTGCTGCCCGCGATCACGTACGCGGTGGTGTTCGGGACGCTGCCCAGCGCTGTCGCCAGCAGGAACGGGAACCAGCCCATGCGGGAGACCGCCGCGCAGTAGTTCGCGGCGGCGAAAGGGACACCGGGGAACAGCCGGAGCGCCAGCATCGACCGGAACCCGTGCCGGCTCAGCAGCCGGTCCGCCCCCGTCAGCCACCGCCCGCGCACCAGAGGCCGCAGCGCGCGCTGGCCCAGCACCCGGCCCAGCCCGAAGGCGATGCCCGAGCCCAGGACCGTACCCGCCAGCGCCGAGACGGTCCCGGCCTGCGCGCCGAACAACGCGCCTGCCGCCAGATTGAGGAACGGGCGCGGTACGAACGCCGCGGTGCACAGCCCGTACGCCACACCGAACAGCACCACGGCCGCCCCGCCCGACAGCTGCGGCGGCCAGCCCTCGGCGAGCAGCCGCTGCGGCTGAGCCACCAGCACGGCCGCCGCCGCGCCGCCGAGCAGCACGAGCAGCAGCCCCAGCCGGGACCACGGGGAGAAGAGGACACGGGCGCAGCGCGCGGCGAGGCCGGGGGAGAGCGCGGCGAGATCGAGCACCGCTGGAGCGTAACCGAAGGTTGGGCGGCGCGCCTGCGCTGTGCGCGGGGACGGCTCCATTACGCGTACATGCTCATACCTCGGCTGGCCCGCCTGCCCGCCTGCCGGTGCGGCCGGGGCCTTGGCTCAGTCGTCGCGCAGTGGCCGCAGTATTCGCTGTTCGATTTCCGAACGGCAGGTATGGGCAGAAGCGACATTGTTCGAAGTGACATTGCCCGAGGTGACATGCCCGAAGTGACATTGCCCAAGGAAACCGTTCTTAACGGAGATTTTGGCCTGTTCGCCGGCTGTGAGGTCGCTGCTAATCTCCGACTGCACCTCCTGTCCAGGATTCACCACCGACGACGAGGACGGCGACCAGCAGGGATTGCCGGGGGAAGCTGTGGTGTTGCTGCACGATGAGCGTTGAACTGCGCGTATATGTGAATGACGGCGGAGAACTGGAAGACCTGCGCGAGTGGATGGGCGGGCACCCCGGAGTCGCGGTGCGGCCCGTGGCGCGGGCGCCGGAACGGAACAGCCAGGGCACGGTGTGGGATTTCCTGGCGGTGGTCTGCGCGACCGGCGGACCGGTCGTGGCCGCGGTACGGGCGCTCCAGCTGTGGATCGAGGCGCAGGTGACGGCGATCGAGGTCGAAGCGGGCGATCGGCGCATCAAAGTGACGAGTCGCAACGCGGGAGCCGTGCTGCCGCAGGTTCTCGCCGCGGCCCAGGCCCTTCAAGCGGCGTCGCCGGAGCCACCGGAGGGTCCGGATGAACCCGCGTGACGACATCGACTTCGGTCGGTCGCGGGCGATCCTGCTGGGGAACTCGGAGTACACGGCCGGTTTTGAGGGCCGAAGGCCCATGCCGGCCGCCCTCAAGAGCCTCACGGAAATGCGGGACGTGCTGACCGGGCCATGCGAATGGCCGCGGGAGCGCGTCAGCGAGCTGCCGAACGAACGGGACAGCGGCAAGCTCCTGCGCACCATCACCACACTGATCCGTGACGTCGACGACGTGCTGTTGTTCTATTACGTCGGCCATGGGCTGCCGCTCCCCGAAAACGGCCGGTACGACCTCGGGCTCGCGCTGACCGACACGAGCGACGAGCCCGCACAGCGCTTTCTGACCTCGCTCCGGCTCCGCGACCTGCGCCAGCAAATGGAACGCAACAGCACCGCGCGCATCAAGATACTCATCCTCGACTGCTGCTGCTCCGGCATCGCCACGAAATACGCCGAATCCGCCGCCAACGTCACGGCCTTTGCCGAGAGCGCCACCCCGCTGCGCGGTGCGGGCACCTACATCTGGACCGCCTGCGGACACTCGCAGGAGACGTTCTTCGAGGAATCCGGCGGCGGGCTGACGTATTTCACCAAATTCCTGACCGAGGCCGTTCGGCAAGCGCACCGCGAACAGGCACTCGGAGCGACCGTCGCCAATCTCCACGACGAGGTCAGGCGCCGACTGCACGATACGGGCATTCCGCACGCGGCCGTCCAGCCGTTGCCGGACCTGCATTACAGCGGCCGGCCCGACCAGTTCCTCTTCGTACGCGGCCGGGCCGCCGCGCCCCGCGCCCCCGAATTCCGCTTCGAGCCGCTGAAGGAAGACGATCCCCGCCGCGCCGGTCCGTACGAGCTCCGGGCACGCCTCGGCTCCGGCGGCATCGGCAGGGTCTTTCTGGCCATGACGCCTGAAGGACGGCCGATCGCCGTCAAACTCCTGAAACCGGAACTGGGCCGGGACCCGCAGTTCGCCCAGCGCTTCGCCCGGGAGATCGACGTCGCCCGGCGCATTCGCGGCGGTCATACCGCCCGCCTGCTCGACGCGGACCCGGACGCGCCGGAACCGTGGCTGGCCGGCGAATACGTCTGCGGACCCTCCCTGCTGGAACTCGTGGCGGAAAAGGGCCCGCTGCCGAGCCGGGACGTCCTTCTGATCGCCCTCGGAATCGCCCGGGCATTGCAGGACATCCACGCGGCCGACGCCGTGCACCGCGATCTGAAGCCCGCCAACGTCATGCTGGGCGCATCCGGCCCCCAGGTCATCGATTTCGGGATCGCCAAATCCGTGGCGGCCACGCTGATGACCCGTACGAATACCCAACCGGGCACACCGGCCTACAAGTCCCCCGAGCAGGCGACGGGCAAGCAGCAGGTCACGTCCGCGTCGGACGTCTTCACGCTGGGCGCGACGATCTATTACCTCGCCACCGGGCAGGACGCCTTCGCGGCCGAGGACCCGCTCGGCGTCATCAACCTCATCGCGCACGAGGAACCCGATCTGAGCGTCCTGGACGACGACGTGAGCGCCCTGGTCCAACTGTGCCTGGCCAAGTCTCCCGACGCGCGGCCGACGCCCGCGCGCGTCATCGAACTCTGCTCGGCCGTGACCGGACCTGTCACACCCGGCGCCCATCCGCCCATCGCCCAGGCCGTGCCGATGATCCAGGCGAGGGTGAGAGCCCTGCGCGCCCTCACCGCGCCCGAGAGGGAGAGGAATTCGTCCGCGAGTTCGTCGGTACCGCCGGCCGGAACTTCCCCGGACGCGGAGACGGAGGAGAAGACCGATCGGCGGAGCGAGGCGAAATCGGAGGCGAAATCCGAGGCGGAAACCGAGGCGAAGACCCCGGCGCACGAGCCCCCGAAGCCCGCCAAACCGGCGGCCGTACGCGCAGGGGCCATCGGGGTCGCCGTGCTCTGCGTACTGGCGCTGATATGGCTGCCGAAATACCTGCACAGCGGCGACTCCGACAACGGAAAGAGTTCCGGAAGCAGTTCCCGCAGCTACGCGCCCTCGACGTCGGACTCGGATGCCACGGACCCGGACACCGATACCGATACCGATACGCCCACGGCCGACGAGAGCACGCCGGACGATTCCACGACCGAACCGGCCGACGCCACCGATTCACCGAGCCCGACCGCCGAAGCGACGAGCGCGATCCAGGCGGCGCGCGTCGGCGACTGCCTCGCCAACGACGGTACGTATGAAAAGCCGGTCCTCCGGGCGACCGACTGCGCGACCCGCGCTTTCAAAGTCCTACGGGTCGTCGAAGGCACCTCGGACACCAGCGAATGCCACGGCACCCCGGACACCGACTACACCGTGAGCAACCCCGGATACAAACGCGCCCTCTGCCTCACCTACCAGTACGGCAGCGCCTATCACGCACGCTCCGGCGAATGCGTCTACGGCCCCAACTCCGCCGGCAGCAACTGGACCAAAACATCCTGCCGCACCGGCAACTTCGCCGTGAAAGCGCGCGTGACCGGTACGACCGACACCGCACGCTGCGACGCGTACGCGAATGTCGACGAGGGCCTCAAGGTCTCGACGCGCTGGAGCCAACTCGACCTCGTCCTCTGCCTCTCGATGAACTACCCGGACGCCGCAGGCCGCGCCGAATCCGGCTCATGCCTCCTCAGAACCGGCTCCGCCCAACAACCGCACTTCCAGGCCACGTCGTGCGCCAACGCCAACGTCGTGGTGACCGGCCGCACCAGCACCTACCACGACGCCGCCTTCTGCGGCTCCCACGGCTGGGCCACATGGCGCTCCCCCGACTTCCCCAACCGCTCCTACACCATCTGCTACCGAACCACCTGACTCCGCCCACCTCGCCGACGCCCTCGGCCCCCGCCCCCAACACCCCCGCGCCGAAAACCATTCGACGCGGTGGAGGCGGTGCGCGAGCATGAGGGCATGGTCCGGTTCGTCTTCTTCGCGTTGTCGTCCGCTGTCGCGGGCGCGATGAAGGCTGCCGTCGACTCGGTTGATTCGTTCGCGGCGATGACCACGACGCACTGCACCCGAGGCTGACCCTTCCCGGATTGTCCGGCGGACCCCGTAGGGGGAGGGTCGGTCGGTCTTCGGGGTCCTCGTGTCTTCGCGCAGTTCTCACCGGAACCGAGGGAATCAGCCATGTCCAAGCAGGCGTATGTACGCACCAAGCCGCATCTCAACATCGGCACCATGGGGCACGTCGACCACGGCAAGACCACGCTCACCGCCGCCATCACAAAAGTGCTCAGCGCGCGCGGCTCCGGGGCCTTCGTGCCGTTCGAGCGGATCGACCGGGCGCCCGAGGAGGCCGCTCGGGGGATCACCATCAACATCGCGCATGTCGAGTACGAGACCGACACCCGGCACTACGCCCATGTGGACATGCCGGGGCACGCGGACTTCGTCAAGAACATGATCACCGGGGCGGCGCAGCTCGACGGGGCGATTCTCGTCGTGTCCGCGCTGGACGGGGTCATGCCGCAGACCGCCGAGCATGTGCTGCTCGCGCGACGGGTCGGGGTGGGGCACATCGTCGTCGCGCTCAACAAGGCGGACGCGGGGGACGGTGAGCTCATCGACCTCGTCGAACTGGAGGTGCGCGA
The DNA here is from genome assembly GCF_042800135.1 of Streptomyces sp. NPDC057654. Lineage (NCBI taxonomy): Bacteria > Bacillati > Actinomycetota > Actinomycetes > Kitasatosporales > Streptomycetaceae > Streptomyces > Streptomyces sp. NPDC057654. Next base: position 7,899 of record NZ_JBHVHQ010000346.1, read on the forward strand.
GCTGCTGACCGCGCACGGATATGACGGCGACCATGTGCCGGTCGTACGGGTCTCGGGGCTGCGGGCGCTCGAAGGGGACGCGCGCTGGGCGGGCGCGATCGAGGCGCTGCTCGACGCAGTCGACACCTATGTGCCCACGCCCATGCGGTACACGGACGCGCCGTTCCTGCTGTCCGTCGAGAACGCCTTGACGATCACCGGACGCGGCACGGTCGTGACGGGGGCCGTCGAGCGCGGCAGGGTGCGCGTCGGCGACAAGGTCCAGCTGCTCGGCCAGGCCGGCGGGACGCGCATCACGCATGTGACGGGAGTGGAGACGTTCGGCAAGCCGATGGAGTCCGCCGAGGCGGGGGACAACGTCGCGCTGCTGCTGCGCGGCGTGCAGCGGGCCGACGTCCGGCGCGGCGACGTGGTGGCCGCGCCGGGCAGCATCGCCCCGCTGCGGCACTTCACCGCGCGCGTGTACGTGACCACGGCGGCCGAGGGCGGGCGGCGCACGCCCATCGCGACGGGCTACCGGC
>NZ_JBHVHQ010000347.1:0-8379 GCF_042800135.1 Streptomyces sp. NPDC057654
CGGACATACGCACCTCCGCCGCCGCACGAACATCAAGGTGACCGGCTATTCAGCTTCCGCCCTCATCCGGTAATGCCGTTGAGGGCCGCGAAGTATCCGTCCCGGTGCCCGTCGGCATTCGGGTGGTAGGACTCGTTCAGCTTGTTCCACTCAAGGCTGGTCACCCACTCCGATTTCCCGGAGCAGAGCGTGTGCGGGTCGAACACCGGCCGCGCGTCGAGGAAGGTGAAACCTGCCTCCTTGGCGCGCGACGCGGTGATGTCGGCCAATGTGTCGGCCGCTGAATTCAGCGCTTTGCGTTCGGTGTCGCTGAGGCCGAGAATGCCGCAGTCGCCCCCGATCGTGTAAAGGCGCGGATATCCGACGATGACGACCTTCGCGGCCGGCGCGGCTTTGCGCACGGCGGCGTAGGTGCGGGCGAGCGCGGGCGACAGCTTGCCCGTGGCGGCCTGCTTCGCGGCCTCGACCCCGGCCAGGCAGTCCTTGTCGTCCACGGTGAGGATGCAGTGGGTCAGTACGTCGACGAACCCGACGTCGTTGCCTCCGACCTGCAATGTCACCAGGCTGGTGTCCGGGGTGAGCGAGCCGATCTGCGTCTTGTCGACGTCGGCCGTGGTCGCGCCGGAGCACGACGCCTCCACGAATCCGACGTTGGGGTGCGCGGCGTGCCACAGCCGTGGATAGGCGAGCGGCCCACGGCGGCAGGCGTCATCGGGGTTGTCGTACTTCCGGGTGCCGACGGCCACCGCGTAGGAATCGCCGAGGGCGACATACTTCCCCGCGGCCGCGTCTCTCCGCGGGGTGGTGACATCTCTCTGCGGGGCGGCCTGTGCCTGGGTTGTGGCGGCGGCCACGGCGATGAACGCCAGGAGTGCGGCGAACAGTAATCTCATCGAGCGCATGGTGATGCCTTCTCCGATGGTGGGGGGATGGGACACCATAGGATTAGCACCGGAGTTGCTCAATGAATACTCATGTACATGACTAACGGGTCACGATTCGATATACCGCCGAAGAATCATGATCCAATGAAGTCCCTTTTCCCTACGGCAATTCAGCGCGCTCACCTCCCCAGCGCTGCCGCCCCCGAAGAAGCCTGCTCCTCCGCCCGTACGCGGGCCGCGGCCGCCTCCGCCGCCCGTCCCAGCCGGTCGGAGAGGCGCGCCTGGGCGAGCCAGTTGTACGGGCAGACGGGCCGCAGGTTGATGCGTTCGCTGACGAGGGTGCGGGCGGTGTCGGCGCGGCCGGCGCGCAGGGCGGCCTCCAACAGCGTCTTGTGGACCGCGTCGCGCTGCGCGTGGCTGCCGCCGAAGTCGTTCAGGCGGTAGCGGACGGGGGCCAGCAGGTCGACCACGCGCCCGTACCGCCGCTGCCCGTAGGCGATCAGGGCCCGGCAGACGGGCAGTCCCACGCGTTCGGTCATGGCGTGGTTGGTCACGTCGGGCCGGGCGTCGGCGATCCACGCCTCGCGGTCCCGTACGAGGCGTTCGGCGTCGGCGATGCGGTCCGCGCCGACGTACGCCATGACGGCGTGCACGTCGTTGAAGGCGTAGTACGGGGCGTCGCGGCGGGCCGCCCAGGCGTCGGCGAGCGACGTCCAGCGCGGCCCGGCGTCGTGGTCGGCGAGCAGCAGCCGCCACAGCAGGGCGGAGGCGTCGAGGAGCTCCATCGCCAGGCCCTGCGAGCGGTCGTTGTGGAGCACGGCGTCGTAGATCGCCAGCACCCGCCGGGTGTCGCCGGCCTCCAGGGCGTAGAGGCAGTAGTGCCACCAGTTGTGCACGTTCAGGTAGTTGCCGGCCGCCCAGTCGTCGGTACGGGCGTCCAGATAGCGGATGCCCTCCGCGAACTGGCCCTGCATCTCGTAGGTGTGCACGACGGCGTGGATGCCCCAGACGTCGCGCGGGTCGCGTTCGACGGCGGCGAGGGCGGTCTGCTGGGCGCGGCTGTAGTGCCCGGTCTCCTCCAGTCCGAACGCGTACATGCCCAGCACCCGCCCGTACTGCGGGTCGCCCTCGGGCCAGGCGGAGAGCGCGCCGCCGACGCGGTCGCGCAGCCGGGCGGCGTCGCCGGTGAAGAAGTCGATCTGGTGCCCGGCGGCCAGCGCGAGGACGTCGAGGGGGTATTCGACGGTGATCTCGCCGAGCAGCGCGCCCGCCCGGTGCAGGTCGCCGGCGAGCCAGGCGGTGGCGGCGGCGATGTGCATGCGCTCGCGCGCGGTCGTGCCGGCGGGGCAGGACTTCTGATAGCGGGCGAAGGCGTCGCGGGAGGCGGCGGCGTCCTTCTCCTCGGTGCCCAGCAGCCCGAGGTAGGCGGCGAGGACATTGCCCATGACGGAGTGGGGCGAGGCGGCCAGGAGCGCCCGCGACTCGTCGGCCACCTCGCCGCGGAAGAGGAGCAGGGCCTCCAGCGCGCTCTCGTAGTGGGCCAGGGCCTGCTGGCCGGTGTGCGACATCGCGTGGCCGTGCCGGTCGGTGTCCGTCATGGTCCCCTTCGACTCCCCGACCCTCTGGTGTCCCCTCCGCCCCCGCCTTACCGTGGCAGCGGTAGGAATGCCGTCCGATCGCTTGTCATGTCCTTGTTGAAGATTACCGACAAGAGGTGCGTCTTGTTCCTCCCCCGCAGACGGGCCCGTATGCGCGGCGGTCCGCTCCGCCGGTCCGGCATCGTCGTCCTCCTCCTCGGGCTACTGGCCGCCCTCGCCGCCGGGCCCGCCCGGGCCCATCCCGAACCTGCGCCCGCGAACCGGCCGCCGCTCGCCCGCCCCATCGACCCCCAGAACTGGCGCAACCCCGACGACATGACGTGGGCCGACTACCGGGCCGTGCCCGGCGCCCACTGGGCCGACCCCGGCGCCGAGCCGACGAAGCGCACGTTCAAGGGCGCGCTGGTGCTGCTGGACTATCCCGACGAGGAGTTCACGGTCAGCAAGCCGGCCGGTTCGACGGTCTTCGGCAATCCGCAGCCCGCCGCCTCGAACGTACCGCGCGCCCAACTGCCGCGCTTCTACCAGGACTTCCTGAACAAGCCCGGCGAGCTCAACCACGGCCACACCATCAACGAGTACTGGATGGAGGACTCCGGCGGCCGCATCGGCGTCGACCTCACCGGCTTCGGCACGTACCGCATGCCGTTCAAGTCGTACCAGTACGGCATCGAGAAGTCGATGAACCCCGGCGCCTGCCCGGTGGGCGACGTCTGCGGCAAGGACATCCGCGCCGACGGCAAGGCCGCCTGGACCGCCGACGTGGGCGCGGACCGCGCCAAGGAGTTCGACTTCGTCTTCTATCTCACCGCCGGGCAGGACGAGTCCGCGGCCTGGCAGGAGTTCGGCCAGATGAAGTTCGCGGACCCCAAGGACGTACCGGCCGCCTGGGGGCCGCCCTCGCCGATATCCGGCGGCGGCAACGCGGGCTCCACCCGCTACGTGCCGTGGACCTCCTGGCAGGCCGCCGCCCGCATCTGGCCCAACGCCGAGGACGGCTCCTCCACCCAGGCCGAGAGCTCCGGAATGGCCGTGTACGCGCACGAGTTCAGCCACATCCTCGGCATCGCCGACAACTACAACAACCCGTACGGCTCGCCGCCCCGGCGCGCGTACACCGGCATCTGGAGCATGCTCTCGCGCGGCTCGTTCAACGGCCCCGGCGGCCCGCACACCCGCTGGCGGATCCCGGCGACCGAGGGCGCGACGATGGGCTCCCAACACGTGCTGCGCGACAAGCTCAAGCTCGGCATCGTCGACGAGAAGAACGTCCTGCGCCTGGACCGGGACGCCCTGGCCACCTCCGGCCTCGCCGTCGCCCGCGTCACCGCGCGCTCCGCGCCGCCCGGCGACAAGGGGCTGTCCGGCGTCAACATCACCATGAGCGGCGACCGCGAGCCCGCCTGCTCCCCCGCGAAGGACCCGATGTGCGACGGCGGCGGCTACGACAACTACACCGTCGAGGTCGTCGACCGGATGGGCATGGACTCCTTCACCCCGGACCACGGCGTGCTGCTCTCGAAGACCAAGGACAAGGACCGCGCCCCCTTCGCGTGGGTCGTCGACGCCCACCCCGAGGACATCGACATGGTGGACTTCAAGCGCCCCGACGGCACCCCGCAGAAGATCACCATCGGCGACTACCGGCAGCTCAGCGACGCCCTCTTCCACGCGGGCGCGGACTCCGGCAGCAGCTATGAATACGTGGACCGGGCCAACCGGCTGCACTTCTACGTCCTCGACATCGCGCGCGACGCCTCCGGCGTGCTCAGCTACACCGTCGCCGTCAAGTCCCTGGACGGCGCGGGCCCGCAGCGCCGCGGCCTGGAGCTGCGCCGCGGCACCGCGCACGGCTCGCCGGCCAAGAGCCGAGCCGTGTGCGCGTTCCCGCTGACCAACACCGGCGGCGCGGGCAGCGCCCCGCATCTGTCCTCCGACGTCTACCGGCTCTCGGCCACAGGCGCCTCCCGCGGCTGGTCGGCCTGGCTGCCGAACCGCCTCGCCACCGCGAAGGCCGGGCAGACCGTCACCGTCCCGGTGTCCGTCGCCGCCCGGCCGGACGCCGCGCGGCACGGCCGCATCACGCTCGACGCCCACTCGGAGAGCGACCCGGGGAAGCACGTACGAGCGTCCTGCCGCCTCGACCGGTAAAGAGCACACCGCTCAAGACCACACCGATAGAAGGCACACCGATAAAAAGCACCGCGCGCCCCGGGAGCGGACACCACCGCCCCGGGGCGCTGCCGTGCCGGGCAGCCACAGATGCCCGAACGGGCCCCAAACGGAGCTCAGTCGGCCGAAGCGGGGCGGACGGCCAACCCGACATATCCCCCATCACCCATCCCACCAGCGGTGACACGCGCCGGAAAACGGGCACGAACGGGCGCCATCGATCTCTCGGACACCCTGTTCACCAACACCCCGGCGCTTGTACAAACATGCCAGGCGCCCGATCGGGCGTCGCTCCGCAGCAGACCGCAGGGAAGAGTGCCGTGAACACCGAGGAACGCCGACGAGGAATCCTCCGACTCGCTCGGCGGACCGGAGGCGTCGATGTCACCGGTCTGGCCGCCGACTTCAAGGTGGCGAAGGAGACGATCCGCCGGGACCTGCACGTACTGGAGGAACACGGGCTGGTCCGGCGCACGCACGGCGGGGCGTACCCGGTCGAGAGCTCCGGGTTCGAGACCACCCTCGCCGTCCGCACCACCCAGCTCGTGCCGCAGAAGACCCGGATAGCCGCTGCCGCCGCCCGGCTCCTCAGCGACGCGGAGACCGTGTTCATCGACGAGGGGTTCACCCCGCAGCTGATCGCCGGGGCGCTGCCCCGCGACCGGCCGCTGACCGTCGTCACCGCCTCGCTCGCCTGCGCGCAGGCCCTGGCCGACGCCGAAAAGGCCACGGTCCTGCTGCTCGGGGGCCGGTTGCGGAGCGGCACGATGGCGACGGTGGACCACTGGGCCACCAAGATGCTCGCCGGGTTCGTCATCGACCTGGCCTTCATCGGCGCCAACGGGATCTCGCGGGAACACGGTCTGACCACGCCGGACCCGGCCGTCAGCGAGGTGAAGGCGCAGGCGGTGCGCGGCTCCCGGCGGCGGGTGTTCGCGGGGGTGCACACCAAGTTCGGCGCCGTCAGCTTCTGCCGGTTCGCCGACGTGGCCGACGTCGAGGCCATCGTGACCGACACGGGGCTGCCGCCGGCCGAGGCCCAGCGCTACACCCTGCTGGGTCCGCAGGTCATCCGGGTCTGACCGCCCCGGGCCCGGCCGCTCACTTCAGTAACGCCTTTCATCCGTATACCCCCCTCTATTTACCTGTATATCCCCGCCCGAATGACTACCCGCGCCCGAATGCCAGGAGGCTCCATGCCCCTTCAGCACCGACGCCGGGGCCGCGGCACACGCATACGCGTGGCCGCCGTCACGGCCGCCCTCCTCGCCACGAGCACCGCGTGCGCCGGAGCGGGCGGCACCGGCTCCGGCGGCGACACCATCAATGTGCTCATGGTGAACAACCCGCAGATGATGGAGTTGCAGAAGCTCACCGCGGCCCACTTCACGAAGGAGACCGGCATCAAGGTCAACTTCACGGTGCTGCCGGAGAACGACGTCCGCGACAAGATCAGCCAGGACTTCTCCAACCAGGGCGGCCAGTACGACGTCGCCACCATCAGCAACTACGAGGTCCCGTTCTTCGCGAAGAACGGCTGGCTGCACCCGCTCGACGACTACGTCGCCAAGGACGCCGCCTTCGACCAGAAGGACATCCTCCGCCCGCTGACGCAGTCGCTGACCGCGGAGGACGGCAAGCTCTACGCGGAGCCCTTCTACGGCGAGTCGTCGTTCCTGATGTACCGCAAGGACGTCTTCGCCCAGAAGGGGCTGAAGATGCCCGACCGCCCGACGTGGCAGCAGGTCGCCGACCTCGCGGCCAAGGCCGACGGCGCGCAGTCCGGCATGAAGGGCATCTGCCTGCGCGGCCTGCCCGGCTGGGGCGAGCTGGCCGCGCCGCTGACCACCGTCGTCAACACCATGGGCGGCACCTGGTTCGACAAGGACTGGAAGGCCCGCCTGGACTCCCCGGAGTTCGAGAAGGCCACGAAGTTCTACGTGGACCTGGTCCGTTCGCACGGCGAGACCGGCGCCGCGCAGTCCGGCTTCGCCGAGTGCCTCAACAACCTCACCCAGGGCAAGACGGCCATGTGGTACGACGCCACGTCCGCCGCCGGTTCCCTGGAGGCCGCGAACTCCCCCGTGAAGGGCAAGATCGGCTACGTACCGGCGCCGGTCGAGCGTACGAAGAGCTCCGGCTGGCTCTACACCTGGGCCTGGGGCATGGAGAAGGCGTCCCGCAACACCGAACGCGCCTGGAAGTTCATCTCCTGGGCCTCCGGCAAGAAGTACGAGGAACTGGTCGGCGAGAAGAGCGGCTGGGCCAACGTGCCGGCCGGCCGCCGCGCCTCCACCAACGCGCGCCCCGCGTACAAGGAGGCCGCGTCGGCGTTCTCGGACGTCACGCTGGAGGCCATCCGCTCCGCCCGGCCCAACGATCCCGGCGTCCAGCCGCGGCCCGCGCCCGGCATCCAGTTCGTCGGCATCCCCCAGTTCACCGACCTCGGCCTGAAGGTCTCGCAGGAGATCAGCGCCGCCATCGCCGGCCGCCAGTCCGTCGACGCGGCCCTGAAGAAGGCGCAGGCGCTGGCCGAGAAGACCGGAGGGAAGTACCGGTGACCACTGCCCTGAACGACTCGCCGCGGACCGTCGGCGCACCGCCGCGCCCGGCCGCGCCCGTACGCCGCGGCGGCAGGCGCGCCTGGGCCCGACGCGCGCCGCTGCTGCCCGCCCTGGTGTTCCTGATCGTCGTCACCCAGCTGCCGTTCGTGGCGACGCTGTTCATCTCGCTGTTCAACTGGAACGCGCTCGCCCCCGACGCCCGCCGCTTCGCCGGGTTCGACAACTACATCACCGCCGCGTCCGACGCGGATCTGCGCAAGTCGGTCCTCACCACGATCCTGCTGACGGTGACCGTGGTCCTGGTCTCCGTGGTGCTCGGGCTGCTGCTCGCGGTGCTGCTGGACCGCAAGTTCCGCGGCCGGGGCCTCGTACGGACCCTGCTCATCACGCCGTTCCTGCTGGTGCCCGTATCCGCCGCCCTGCTGTGGAAGCACGCCCTCTACAACCCCGAGTACGGGCTGCTCAACGGCGCCTGGACATGGATCGCGGGGCTCTTCGGGGACCACTCGCCGGCCCAGCCGGACTGGGTGTCCGGCATGCCGCTGGTCGCGGTCGAGACCGCGCTGGTGTGGCAGTGGACGCCGTTCATGATGCTGATCCTGCTCGCCGGGCTCCAGAGCCGGCCCGCCGCGATGATGGAGGCGGCCCGGCTCGACGGCGCGAACGCCTGGCAGACGTTCCGCTATCTGACCCTGCCGCACCTGCGCCGCTATCTGGAGCTCGGCATCCTGCTCGGCTCCATCTACGTGGTGCAGAACTTCGACGCGGTGTTCACCATCACCTCCGGGGGGCTGGGCACCGCCAACCTCCCGTACACCATCTACCAGACCTTCTACGGAGCCCATGAGTACGGGATGGCCTCCGCCGCCGGGGTGCTCGTCGTGATCGGCACGATCGTGATCGCGACCTTCGCGCTGCGGGTGGTCTCGTCCCTCTTCCGCGAAGGAGGGAACCAGGCATGACCGCCATCGCCACGACGTCCCTGCCGCCCATGGCCCGCCGGGCCCGGCGCCGTTCCGCCGCCCTCGGCCTGCTGGCCTGGGTCGCGGGCATCCTGTTCTGCCTGCCCGTCTTCTGGATGCTGCTCACCTCTCTGCACTCCGAGCCGGACGCGGCGACCAACCCGCCGTCGCTCACGGCGTCGCTCACACTGGACGGCTA